>DFWB01000086.1 GCA_002380675.1 Akkermansiaceae bacterium UBA4145 | reverse complement strand
CCTTGATTTGAGTTTTTCATAGCGGACTCATCTTAGCTCGACCTCTAGAAATGTATACAAAAAATAAACGAATATAGCTGATTGTGAGCTTGATAGGAATTTGTGTTGCCAGTGTATTGTTTCTGATTAAATTTTGAGTAGATTAAATCGCATTAAACATCTACAAATGAGCAACGCAATCTCTCTTGGTTCACACAATCCTCTGATAGGACGTTCAATTCTCCCTGACAGCAGGCGAAAAACCTCTGAGCAGGCAGCCTATTTGAATCTCTTGAGTGTCGTCCTTCAGAGGCCCACTCCTCGTAATTGTAATACTGACTCGCTCGAGGAGTGGTCTCCAGAGCCACCCTCTCTTCCCTCCTGAACTTCGGCCCCTTCCTTGGTGAGGCATGCCCGCCTCCCAGCATGACTCCTCTCGCCTCTCTGTGAACGTTATCGCAAATCCAGACACCTCCCAGTCACAAGTCGCGTCCCAAGGGGGGGTGGGCAAGCCG
This sequence comes from Akkermansiaceae bacterium UBA4145, assembly GCA_002380675.1. Lineage (GTDB taxonomy): Bacteria > Verrucomicrobiota > Verrucomicrobiia > Verrucomicrobiales > Akkermansiaceae > Roseibacillus_B. The sequence continues at coordinate 7,155 of DFWB01000086.1, read as the reverse complement.
GCTGAAAAGGACCGTCTTGCTGCGAGGCAGCGGCCAGCAAAAACCGCGGTGATGCGCCAAGCGTGGAAAAACCTCTTGTTCCTTCACTGGGAAGCTCCAGCTAGTCAACTGCAAGCCCTCCTTCCATCCGGTCTTCATATCGATACCCATGACGGGAAAGCATGGATCGGTATCGTCCCCTTCTTCATGAGGCGTGTCAGGCCCGCATTTCTTCCAAGTGTTCCGGGTCTTTCTAACTTTCTCGAGCTGAATGTCCGGACCTATGTCTACGATGCAAGTGGCACTCCTGGAGTGTGGTTCTTCTCCTTAGACGCAAATCATGGCATCGCATGCTCTCTTGGCCGCAGGCTTTTCAACTTGAACTACCGCAACGCCAAAATCCAAGCCCACGAGAAGGACTGGACTCATTTTCGGGCACACCGGAATGGCTCCTCGGACGGTGCCACCTACCGCTACCGCAGCACGGGTTCGGGCCGCATCGCCAAGCCGGGGAGCCTAGATTTTTTCCTGACCGAGAGATACGCGTTGTATTCCAGCTCCAAACACGGGTCCCAACTGTGGAGAGGAAGGGTCCATCACAAACCCTACCAACTGCATGAAGTAAAGATAGAGAGTTATTCCAGCATTCCCATCACTTGGAACCGGCAAAGTCCGGTAGCGGGGCCTCCTCAGCATAAGTGTGCCTCCCCCGGTGTAGACGTTGAAATCTTTTCTTTGCAGAGGGTCTGACCCGTCGCCTCTTCCCACACAAAATCTTGCCGATGACCAAACATATACTGATAGCTGGAGGGACCTCCGGAATAGGAGCCGAGACTCTCACTCTGCTGATGGAAGAAGGCCACGAGATCTATTGCGCCTGTCGCTCTCCCGAAAAGCTCCCTCAAGATCCTCACGTTCATGGGTTAGCATTTGACGCCGCCGACCCGTCCAAGACCCTCGCTCTTCCCGAGACCCTCGATGGATTCGTCTACTTTCCCGGCACAATCACTCTGAAGCCTTTCGGCAGATTAACTGCCGAGGACCTTCTCCACGATTTGCAGGTAAACTTTCTTGGAGCAGTCGGCCTCCTCCAAACGGCTCTTCCTTCCCTCATGAAGGGCAAGAATTCCGCCGCAGTTTTCTTCTCGACCGTTGCTGTGCAGACTGGCCTGCCCTTTCACGCCAGCATCTCGGCAGCGAAGGGTGCGGTAGAGGGTCTCACGCGATCCCTCGCTGCAGAACTGGCGCCTCGTGTCCGAGTAAATTGTATCGCCCCCTCACTCACTGACACAACGCTTGCAGGGTCCCTAGTGAGCAGCGATGAGAAGAAGGCCAGCTCCGCCAAGAGGCATCCCCTGAATCGAATTGGGGATCCAAAGGAGATTGCTGGGCTGGTGCAATTTCTTCTCGGGGCCCAATCCCTCTTCATGACCGGAAACGTCATTAAGGCAGACGGAGGGCTTTCCTCCTTGAAACTGTTTTAGACACGAGCGGTGCGTAGGAGATAGCTCCGCGCTTCGCGCGCAAAGATCACCTGAAATAGCAAAAACAAACAACAGACAATCCCACAACAAACGACACATATGAAACTAATAACAACAACACTAATCGGAATGCTCGCTTTTGCCTCAATCGCATCTGCGGAGAAAAAAGAGAAAAAGGACATCGTTGATACGGCAGTAGCAGCTGGCTCCTTCAATACCCTTGCAGCGGCCCTCAAGGCTGGCGGCCTCGTCGACGCTTTGAAGGGGGACGGTCCTTTCACTGTCTTTGCCCCAACCGACGAAGCTTTCGCAAAGTTGCCAAAAGGCACGGTGGAAACACTCCTGAAGCCCGAGAACAAGGACAAGCTCGTAGACATTCTTACCTACCACGTCATCAGCGGCAAGGTTGCGTCCAAGAAAGCCGTCAAGCTTGATACCGCCAAGGCGTTAAACAAAAAGTCCATCAGCCTTAAGGTAAAGGATGGGTCTCTTTACCTGAACTCTTCAAAGGTCGTTAAGGCCGACATCAAGTGTTCAAACGGTATTATCCACGTGATCGATTCCGTCCTGATCCCTTCTGCGGGTGAAAAGACAGGCAAGAACGTGACCGAAGACCTTATGGTTGCTGCCATCGAAAAAGGCGTGAAGCTGTTCAATCACGGGCAGCACGGAGCTTGTGCCGATGTCTACGAAGTGGCTGCTCTCGCAGGACTGAAGATGGACAGCAAGGAGCTTAGTTCCGACACGAAGGCCGTCCTCATGACCGCCTTGAAGGCGAGCCAGAACAGCCAGTGTGACACCACTCGTGCTTGGACCATGCGCAGAGCTCTGGATCGCGTCATGGCATCCACCAAGTAAAACCAAGAAATCCTCATTGAGGGGGCGGCGTTGCAACATCTTTGCAACGCTGCCCCTCATTCTTTCCGGGGAAGCGGCGATCGTCACCCCCAACCAGAAACCTTCTGGTCTGGTTACCAGAAGCCCGACGCGAGGGCGCGAAGAAGTTTCTTAGCTCAAGTTAAGTGTCGATCGTGGTGTGGAACACCCCTCGGACTATGGCGGGGAAGTACGGAGACTGGGACTCGAACCCAGGACCAATTGGTTAAAAGCCAACTGCTCTACCAACTGAGCTATCTCCGCTTTCTTTACCCGCTTGGGAGGCGCGGAAAATGGGGTTCTTCCGGGCCTGTGACAAGGGAATTTTTATCCGGAGGCAAGGATTCCAGCGCGGATCGCTCCAACCTACCCTCCAGCATGGCCCCCTACCCAAGGAGGGCCATTACGAGACCACTACGAATCTTGGGCTGAAACCACGTAGACTTCGGGGGCATGATCCGGTTTTGACGGCACACCTCAATAAACTGCTCAATCGTAACCGGAGCGAGGGTGACAGCCAAATCATGACGCCCCGCGTCGACCTCAGACTTCAGATAGCCCGCGTCCCGATTTCCTCCAACGAACGTCAGCTCTTTCGCACGAGGATCCTCAATTCCCAGAATACCGGCAAATATATGCCGTTGAACGATATCGGAGTCGATTGCCTGAGCCGCGTTCGAGGCGTCATACGCTCCCGCTCGCGGCGTGAGCTTAAGCCAGCCTCCCTCTACGTAGACTCCGATCTCATGAACCCTACCGGGTTGGTAAATCGGGGCCTCTAGCCTCTCTATGTCGAAGGCCTCGGACAACCCTTTTGTCAAAGTTTCCAAAGTAATCCCGGGAGCTGTGACAAGGCGGTTGTAGGGCGCCAGCCCCATGGTGTGCGCAGGAAAAAATACAGTGAGGAACCCTCCAGTCCCCCGCATCGCAGCAGCTGCGCTTCGATGATTGCCATCAGCAACATACGCATGCGGCTCAGCTGCGAGCACGTCACGGAGGGAATCTATTTCATCGGAATCTGTAACCATCCAGATCCGATGCGCGCTTCCATCCTCATTGTCGAGGGCTTCAAAGTCACAGGGTCTCTGCTCGGTATAGCCTTTCAACCTACCGAGAAAATTACCATCTCGGTCATCCACAGAAAGATTCACCGTTCCAATGATCGCGCTGGTAGCCTCAATCAGATCTGCACGTCCCTTGGCCTTCTCCTCTCGAATACCCTCATTACGGATAATAACACCTCCGGGTGTCTCCTCCGTCCGTATATCATCCGTAGGAGCCATGCCTCCCAACCCAATCTGGCGAACCCCCGGACGCTCAGGATCCGCTATCTCGTAGAGGAAAAGAGCGTTTTCTACTATCTTGGTAGAATCGCTTTCTACCATCTGCGCCATTTTCGCCGCCCCCTCCTCTAGCGCCTCGGGAGATCCGTCCTTAAGCATTTCGTCAGCGCTCACCGCATTACAGTGCGGCATGGTCGCACGTAGAACACTCTCTGGCTGAACCTGCAAAAGCTCCCAGATCTCGCGATCGCTCTGAAACTCATCATAATTTGGACTGCAAAGGCGCTGAGCGGCACCTGAGTCAACAGGAACAAGGGAACGGCGGATCGGGTTAACATTAACCATGGTTTTCAAATTTCACGGAACCCTGCGAGGCAGCCCATGAGGCGTCAATTCTTTCTTCTTATCGATATTTTCATCAACCCAAGCCCCATCCGCTTCCAGTGGCTACGGCAGATAGAATCGTATTTCGTCCAAGGCCTTCTTTTTCGTTCGAGGAACTTCCTCAGGGTAACCAACCTTGACGAAACCAATAACCCTTTCCTCGTGCTCTGAGACACCTAGAGCCTCGTACACTAACGGATCCCGCGTGATTGCCCCAGTCGTCCACTGTGCCCCGACGCCTCGAGACCAGAGAGAAAGAACAAGATTATGAAGAGCGCAAACCGTTGCGGCATAGTCCTCCTCCTCCCTGAAAGGATCATCAGGCGACTTTCTCGAAGTAACCGCAATCAGCTCTGGCGGTTCCAGAATCTTCCGTCTGGCCTTCTCGAAGAGGTTCGATGTCGCTTCCGGATTCTTGAGTCGCACAATCTGGTCCACTCCAGGGATGAGCTGCAATCTGGTCGCCTCCCCCATAAGGTAGAACTTCCATGGATGAGTATGCTTGTGACACGGCGCATGCCGAGCCGCCTCGAAGGCTTCCTCGAGAATATTCCTATCCACAGGATGATCCCTGAATGAGAAAATTGAGCGCCGGGAGATCAAGGTCTCCTGCGCGGAGTTCATTGGCTGCCCTTCCCTGACGCTCATGCTCAGTAACACCACGGGACAAGGCCCTCTCTGTCCAGAGCTTTCCCCCGCCCGTCCTAGAGCTCCAATTAACCCAGATGCGGTAACATGACCCTGCATTGAGCTGCCAGAATACCGTCTGGAACGCCTGAATCGCCCTTATAAACGCTTTTTCCAAAGGCATAAATTTAATGAGCGTTTGTGAGAATAAACTCCCCTTTTTCGACGTTTAAAGAGGAGACACAATTTTCAAAGTGAACGGCTGCCGGGTAGCTTTTATGGGTTTTTGCTGCCCGCGGCCGTTCACCTTTTTCTCGCGAGAGTCCATCTGTCCTGCAAGGCTCCCCCAACAGATGAAGCTACTACTCATCCTATGCCTCCTATCTCTCCCTGCTCAAGCGCACGGACAGGAGACCTCCCCCATACAACTACCTCCTGCAACCACCGATCAAACCCAGCCCCTGCCTCGATCCAAGGACGATCAAAAAAAGAATAGCGGGGCAAAGAAGCCAGGCTTCGATCCCATCGATAAGATTGAGAAAAGCCTCGAGGCACGCCGGAAGCAGATTGCAGAGGCGCGCAAGAAAACGCGGGATCGGGCCCGGGCACAGCGGGAAGCCCAACAACCTGAGGAACCCGCACTTATCCTTCCCTCAAACAGCTCCCCAAAGAAAGGCCTGTCCGGCAATTGGATTTCCCAAGGCGAAAGCCTCAAAGAGATCCTCGTAGGGCAATTTCAGAAAACAGTGGGTAAGGACGCAAGTTTCAAGCTCGGTAAGATTACCGGCAAATACACCGTGTCCGTGAGCCCGGACCTCACCAAGCTCACCGCCGCGTGGAATGAATGGAAAATGGATAGCACGACCACCCGCGGAGAGCGCTCGGTAACCCTTTCTGTATCGGTAGATGGAACTCAGGAATACGAGATCCTCCAGATTGTCGACGGAAAGAACCCCAAAATGCGGAAGATCGAGATCAACCTCATAGAGGATAAGACCACTTCACAGAGCTTCTTCGAAGGCACTAAAATGCGAACCAAGGTAGACCTCCCTACCCTGATGAGTGGGCACTGGTCCCTTCATGAGGAAACCTTTTACCTTCAGGGATCCGGTCAGGAAACGGCATGGAAGTTCATCCCACATCCAGCGGAATGACGTTGAATTTTTCTGATCCCTTCTAGAGGAACTGCGTCTCAGCAAGAAGCCTGTAGGTCCCTCCGGCATCGATCAGTTCGCTGTGTGTCCCAGTCTCCACAATTCTGCCACCCTGGAGAACATGAATGCGGTCAGCGTCTCTCACCGTGCCTAGACGGTGCGCTATGATGAGACTCGTCCTACCTTTCATAAGTTCATCCAGCGCCTCCTGAACGAGTCGCTCACTCTCTGAGTCGAGTGAGCTCGTGGCCTCGTCCAGCAGGAGAATCTTTGGGTCAGCAAGAATCGCACGAGCAATCGCAATTCGTTGACGCTGACCGCCGCTCAGCTTGACTCCCCGTGGACCCACCATGGTGTCATAACCTTCGGGGAACTCGGTGATAAATTCGTGAGCATGAGCCTTCCGTGCGGCCTCCTCAACCTGTTCCTGGCTGGCATCCCCGCTACCATACCTGATGTTTTCTCCCACGGACCCTCCAAAAAGCAGCACATCCTGTGGCACCAGTGCCATCGCACCCCGCAGGGCAGCAAGGGGCAACCCGGCCGCAGGGTCTCCGTCAATTAAAACCGCTCCATCCTGCGGCTCGTAGAAACGCAGAAGAAGAGAAAATAGAGTGGACTTACCAGCACCACTTGAGCCAACGAAGGCGATACGCTCTCCGTTCTCCACCTTGAAGGAAACCCCGTCCAGGACCACCTTCTCGGGCCGCGAAGGATAGGCAAAACTGAGGTTCTGCGCCTCAACCGTTCCCAACACTTCAAATGGAACGTCACCAGTTCCTTCTTCCTCAGGATCTTCCGCCATGATTTCGCGCAGCCGCTCAGTCGCTCCGTTGGCTTTCTGGATCTGACTTACGATCTCGGGGAACGCCCCGAGAGACGCTCCTACAAAAACACTGAAAAGGATAAACGCCGTGAATTCAAACGGGGTGATTTCTTCTCGCACCAGCATTCCCGCTCCAAACCAGGCTACTACTGAGATGCTGCCAAGGAGGACAAAGATAATAAACGAAACGAAAAGAGCCCGAACCCGGGCTCCCCGGTTAACAACCAAAAGGTAATCCTCCAGAGCGTCACTATAACGGAACCTTTCATGGGATTCATTACTGTAGGCCTTGAGTTCGGCAATCCCCTGAGTGCTCTCCTCGAGCACAACGCCACTGGCTGCCAGACTATTCTGGGCTTGATTGGAATACGCACGAACCCGACGCCCGAACAATGCGACCGCAAGAATAACCACCGGAATCATGGCGAGCATGAAAAGAGAAAGCTTCCAGCTCATGATAAAAATGAAGATCAGCCCTCCGACCAGAATCACCGACTGTCGCGCTAGCTGAGGCACCGTAGTGAGTAACGTCTCTCTTAAAA
>DFWB01000057.1 GCA_002380675.1 Akkermansiaceae bacterium UBA4145 | reverse complement strand
TCCGCAAGCGGGGGCGGCTGCTTAGAGCAGGATTCTATATCGGGGGGGCTGCAGTTCTGGTGGCGTGTTCTTTCCAGATGATCGGCCTTGGGTCGTTGGGTGATGGAGGACTTCTGGAGTGGCAACTCCTTGGAGTCGAAGTTGCGACGGCTTTTGGCATCGGCCTGATTACAGGAATGATTGTCAGCGGTCTTCTTCCCCTGTTGGAGTCAGCCTTCAGCCTGACAACGGATATAAGCTGGCTGGAGTTGAGTGACCTGAATCATAAGCTGCTTCGGCGTATGCAGCTGGAAGCTCCCGGAACCTTTCATCACAGTATGGTGGTTGCGTCTTTGTCGGAAGCGGCAGCCGAAAAGATAGGGGCTAATCCGATGATGTGTAGAGTGTGCTCCTATTTCCACGATATAGGTAAGCTTAAGAAGCCCGCTTACTTTATTGAGAACCAAGGAGAATCAAACCCCCATGATGCCTTGACTCCAACGATGAGCGCATTGGTGGTTATCGCCCATGTGAAAGACGGTGTCGACATGGCGATCAAGAATAAGCTGAATCCAAGAATTGTTGATGTCATCCGGGAGCACCATGGGGATTCACTAGTATATTTCTTTTATCGTAAGGCAGAGGAGCAGAGAAAGATGGAGGAGGAGAAGGTCCACGAAGGGTTGGAGAATCCTGAGGATCTACCCGTTGTTGATGCAAAAAACTTTCGTTACCCAGGTCCCAGTCCTCAGACAAGAGAGAGCGGGATTATCTCCCTCGCGGATGCGGTTGAGAGTGCGGCGCGTACGCTACAGAAACCTACTCCTAGCAAGATAAGATCTCTGGTGAATGAGATTGTCTTTAATCGAATCAAGGATGGTCAGCTTGATAATTGCGGTCTAACGGTCAGCGATCTTAAGAAGATGCGGGACAGCTTTACCAAGACGCTTCAGAGCATGATGCACAGTCGTATCGACTATCCAAAGCGTGAGGATTCCTCAGGGGTAGATGTCTCAAACGAGGTGCGGTCCTCCGGGCGGACAGGGAATGTAGTCCCCGTGGAAGAATGGGAGAAGCACCGGCGCAAGGTCGTGGGGAAATCCTGAGCAAGACCAGGTGTAAGTATGCCACGCCCCCGGGTCCAGGTTCATAACAGGCAGATCATCTGTCCGATTTCGGATGCGTTTGTCGAAAGCCTGGTGAGGGCAGGGGATGCTGTGCTCGAGGAGATCACGAAGGCGGGCTTGGCACGGGTGAGCCCTCCCGAATCTGTCGAAGTTTCGCTGATTGGGGATAAGGAGATATCCATCGTGCATGCACAATTCATGGACAATCCTGAGCCTACTGACGTGATCACCTTTCCCTACGGTCCAGAAGGGGAGATTCTAATCAGCGTTGAAACGGCTCAAAGGCAGGCGGAGGAGTTTAATTCCCCGCTGGAGCGGGAAATCACTCTATATCTGGTGCATGGGATACTTCATCTGGCGGGATACGAGGATGGAACCAAGAGCTCTCGGGATGAAATGGACGCTCTGCAAGAGAGTCTTCTCGCCGGGCTTCCGGGAGTGTGACAATTGGGTGATCTCAGGGTAAATAGAGGATTGCCAACCGGGGGCGGTTTGAGCATCTTTCCCCGTCCCCGATACCCCCTTCCGGGTTCTCCGGGGTGACATCCACCTGTTGCCAATCGTGTATTCAAATCAAGACTATCTCAGCGAACTGTTAGTTGAGCGGGGGACTGTGACCCCCGAAGAAATCACGAAAGCGCGTGACGGCGTGAGCCCCAACCAAGGGGTCGTCGATCTTCTTGTAGCGGTAGGTGATGTGACAGAGGAGCAGGTGGCCCAGACAATCGCAGAGAGTGCAGGAACGGATTACGTCGACTTAGGCGGGCATCCCTTCACAGAGCAGGTGTTTCAAGCGATGGATGTTGAGGTCGCTCAAAGATTTCAGGCTGTGCCTCTCCAAGATGACGGGACCTACATGACCGTGGCAGTGGCGGATGCACTGGATTTTGAAACCTTGGATAGTCTGCCGCATGTAGTGGGACGAGAGGTCAGCTTTGTTTCCTCGACGCCATCGGCGATCACCAAGGTTCTCCATGACAACTATGGAGTGGAGACAGAAGAGGCCGACACTGGAACTTCTTTTACGGTTATCACCGAAGGTGAGACGGAGGAGGCAGATGCCAACGACGCCCCAATCATTCGGATGGTCTCCAATATGTTATTGGAAGCTTTCCGGATGCGAGCATCGGATATTCACGTGGAGCCACTAGAGACGACATTGCGGATTCGATTCCGGGTGGACGGACGACTGGTGGAAGTGGAGAGTCACCCCAAGCGCCTTCTCCCTGCGATTGTGGCAAGGGTTAAGGTGATGAGTGGGACAATGAGTATCGCTGAGAAGCGGGTTCCTCAGGATGGTCGAATTCAGATGAGGATCGGAGGGAAAGAGGTGGATCTTCGAGTGTCCACAGTCCCGAGTAACCACGGCGAGAGTATCGTGATGCGGATTCTCGATAAGTCCTCGCTTCTACTCGGACTGCCGGAGCTGGGGTTTTTCACTGACGATGAAGCGATCATGCGGGAAATGATGGGGCTTCCCGATGGTATCATTCTTGTTACAGGTCCTACGGGGTCAGGGAAGACTACGACGCTCTACGCGTGCCTGAACTACATCAACAAGCCTGACCGCAAGATCATTACGGTCGAAGACCCTATCGAGTATCAGCTTCCCGGGATTAACCAGGTGATGGTTAAATCGGATATCGGAATGACCTTCGGGGCGGCCTTGCGAGCAATGTTACGGCAGGCTCCGAATATTATCATGGTTGGGGAAATTCGTGATGTGGAGACCGCCAGTATTGCGATCAACGCCTCGCTGACCGGGCACCTCGTATTTTCGACTCTTCATACCAACGATGCTCCGAGTGCAGTTGCACGTCTGGCTGATATCGGGGTGCAGCGATTCTTGATTGCTTCAGCCGTTCGGGCGGTCATGGCCCAGCGTCTTGTTCGTGCCCTATGTAAGGATTGCAAGGGGCCTGCGGAGCTAAGTGATGCCGAGATGCGGATGTTACGCCTGGATCCCTCCCAGCTGGAAGAGAGTTCCATCATGGGGCCTGCGGGATGCGAAACCTGCCGCCAAGG
>DFWB01000030.1 GCA_002380675.1 Akkermansiaceae bacterium UBA4145 | reverse complement strand
GGGTGTCAAACCCTCAAGAGGAAAAATAAGGCCCTAATTTGGCCATTTGGCACATTTAGACCGAATTTTGGCCAAATCTACTCCTTTGGGGGGAGCGGCCCTTCACGAAACTGCAACATTTTTGAAACGCGGCACTTTTGTATCGCAAGGATAAATTCCCTCTCCATACAGGAAGAGTTGTGAGTCACTCAACCCATCATACAGACTCTAGATCGACTGGTCGCAGAAAATTTCTGCACCAAGCGGGCTGGACCGCGGGCTTTCTGGGCCTCGGGCGCTACCTCCAAGCCAACGAAACTTCCTCTTCTTCCAAGAGGGTTATTCAACCCTACGGTCCCCTCGTCCGCGATAAGGCTGGCCTCCTCGACCTCCCAAGGAATTTCAGCTATGATGTGATCTCCCGTAGTGGCACCCGCATGGCGGACGGCATGAAGGTCCCAGGCAAGTTTGACGATATGGCAGCCTTTCCTGGAGACAACGGCAGGATCATCCTGATCCGCAATCATGAAGTCGCCCTTGACCAACCCACCTTTGGTCCCTTCCCAAAAAAGGAGGTTCCTTCCCACCTCGACAGCAATCTTCTTTACGATGCCGGAGGGAATAACGAGCCCCCCCACCTCGGAGGAACAACGACCATCATTTACAACCCTGCCTCAGGGAAAACGGAGAAGGAGTTTCTTTCTCTTGCTGGAACGGACCGAAACTGTTCTGGCGGAACCATGCCATGGGGTTCATGGATCACATGCGAGGAGCCTGCAGACCTCGACAAAGGCGACCGAACCCGTCAACATGGCTATTGTTTTGAAGTAAGGGCCGATCCCGAACTCGGCTTGCAAAAAGCTGTCGCCCTTAAGGCAATGGGCCGCTTTCGCCACGAGGCAGTCGCCTACGATCCGGGAGATGGATCCGTCTATCTCACCGAGGATCGCGACGACGGCTTGCTATACCGGTTTGTGCCGGATCGTAAAAACGATCTTTCCAGCGGAAGGCTCCAAGCCATGTGCCTGAAGAATCATGCCGCCGCCGACTTGAGGAATTACCAGCCCGAGCCCAAGCGCGTGATCACCGAAGGAGAGAATAAACTTATCTCCTGGGTAGACCTTGAAGATCCTACCTCACCGAAAGACGACCTCAGGGTTCAGGGATTCAAAAAAGGCGCTGCTAAATTCGCACGAGGAGAAGGGATCTTCTACGACAAAGGAGCAATCTATCTCTGTTGCACTAACGGTGGCCCCACAAAGCGTGGTCAGATCTTTCGAATCCTTCCCAGCAGCCCCCAGCACCCGGCAGCCTCGGTGGAGCTCTTTCTTGAGCCGGGCAAGAGTGATCTCCTGACCAGCGGAGACAACCTCTGTGTAGCACCAAATGGGGATCTTATCATCTGCGAGGACCTCGTCAGCCCGTTCTCAAAAGAGCAACTTCCGCACTTGCGCGGAGTCACTCCCGAAGGGCAGATATTCACATTCGGCCGCAATCCGGATGCGAAGAACAAAAACGAATTCTGCGGTTCTATCTTCTCACCTGATGGAGACATCCTTTTTGTGAACATACAGAATCTTGACCACACCTTCGCGATCAGGGGCCCTTGGCGCACCTAGAGCAGGATTCGAGCTTGTTCACCTTGGTCTCTCCAGCCTCAATCAGGCATCCTGAACGGTGATGTGTCCACAGACTTGACCCAAGCCTTGGAGAAGCATTTTGGCTTCTCCTCCTTCCGCGACGGACAGCGCCGTGTCATCGAGTCGATCCTGTCCGACCGTCCCACCCTTGCGGTCTTCCCCACAGGCGGCGGAAAGTCGCTCTGTTATCAATTACCCGCAGTCCTCCTGGAGGGACTGACGGTGGTGGTATCGCCTCTCATCGCATTGATGAAAGATCAGGTTGATGCTCTGGTAAGCCATGGTGTTGCTGCAGCAAGACTGGACTCCTCTCTGTCCCTCGAACAGGTCCAGACCGTTCAAGCTGATATGCTGAATGGGCGCCTCAAACTTCTCTATGTCGCGCCCGAGCGTCTTGCTAATGAGAATTTCAGGAATCATCTCGAGCGCGTGGACATCTCGCTTCTCGCAGTCGATGAGGCTCACTGCATCTCTGAATGGGGCCACAACTTCCGACCCGACTACCTCAAACTGTCACACTTTGCGCGGGAGCTGAAGGTATCCCGTATTCTCGCCCTCACGGCTACTGCCACTCCACCAGTGGCCGAAGATATCCGCAAAAATTTTGGGATCTCGGAACAGGATCATGTCCAGCTCTCGTTCCACCGGCCGAACCTCGAGCTTCACGTCACACCATGTCTCGAGGAGGAAAAGCGACCCATTCTTCTGGAGCGCCTGCGGACGGACCTCGAAGCCTCCACCATTATCTATGTGACGAGGCAGGAAACCGCCGAGGGCCTTGCGGCCTATCTCAAGAGAGAGGGTCTATCCGCCCGCCCCTATCATGCCGGTCTCCGCGACGAAACTCGGTCCGCCTGCCAGGAAGCCTTCATGTCAGGAGACGCTCCCATCATTACCGCCACGATTGCCTTCGGCATGGGAATCGACAAAGCCGATATTCGCCGGATCATCCATTACAACCTCCCTAAATCCCTCGAAAACTATACCCAGGAGACCGGGAGAGCCGGCCGTGATGGAGAACCTGCCTGTTGTGAGCTCCTCGCCTGCCGAGATGACTTACTGGTCCTTGAAAACTTCATCTATGGCGATACCCCGTCGCCGGAAGCGGTGAGCAGGGTACTTGAGCAAATCCTCATGCGTGGCGCGAACTTTGATCTCTCCCGTTACGATCTCGCAGTCTCAAATGACATTCGTCCACTGGTGATTAATACGCTCCTCACCTACCTCGAGCTCGAAGGCTATATCATTGCGTCCTCGCCATTTTACAGCTCTTACCGCGTCCGCCTGTTACGTGACATGGAACAGATCAACCTTGGGCTCGAGCCAAGTCAGAGAAAATTTTTCACCCGGGTCCTCTCTACAGGAAAGCAAGGCCGCACGTGGATTACGATTGAACCCGCAGTTGCAGCGGAACAAATGCAGTGTGATCGTGACCAAATAGTCCGTGAGCTTTCCTCTCTGGAGACCCATGGCGACATCGCTCTGAAGCCTACCGGAATCCGACACTCCTATCGGCGGCTCAGATCTCCAGAGAAGATGCAGGACCTCACCTCCCGAGTTCAACAGCTGTTTCTTAAACGGGAAGAACAGGACCTTCATCGCCTCGAACAGGTCCTCTCCTATGCAGAGGAGGATCGCTGTCTGAACCAGCACCTGCTGAACCACTTTGGAGAGGGTCAACCGGATCCCTGTGGGCACTGCGGGACATGCCTTGGGTCCTCAGGCGGCAAGGTGCCCGGGGCCACCTCCCCTGAGATCACATTGGAGCATGCAGAAATCATTCAGGGTCTTCTCGACGAGCGACATGGCCCTCTCCGTACCGCTCGCCAACTTGCCCGTTTTCTCTGCGGCCTGAACAGCCCGGCCACCTCCCGCACCTGGGCCGTCCTGCCAACTACGGGCAGACGCGCCCGACTGACGACCCACGACGCCTTTGCTCTGTTGCAGGACCATCCATTTAACAACGTTCTGGCGTATTGCGGCAGCCTGATCATCCCCTGATCAGACGGCTCATCGAGTGTTTGCCCTTTGCTCTTCCCCCCTCTAGGATCTCACTCATGCGAAAACCTGCCTTGCTTGCTGCTCTTACGCTCACCCTTCTCCTCTTCACGCCAGCTAAGGCTAAGGATGAGCGATTGGTTCTCCTGGGTGTCTCATACGGGAAAAATATCGTGGCCATCTGCGAGATGGATGGCTCCGTCCTGTGGAAGCACGACACTGCCGGCCCCCAGCGGGGACACACGGGCCATCACGACATTCATCTCCTCGATAACGGGAACGTCCTCTTCCACGATACCTGGACCAAGACCCAGGAGATCACTCTGGCTAAAAAAGTCGTCTGGGAATACGAGTCCGCCCGGGAGAATGGAAACGAGGGCAAGAGAGTGGATGTCCACGCCTTCAAGCGCTATGCGGATGGCTCCACCATGATCGCGGAAAGTGGCGTGGGACGCTTTCTTCACGTCGACAAGGATGGGAAGAAGATCAAGGAGATTCCAATGGGTGAGGGCGGACGCAGGAACACCCGCCTCGTCCGCGTTCTGGACAACGGTCACTATCTATCCTGCGCAGAGAGCCCGGGGGTAGTCACTGAATACGATAAGGCCGGAAAGCTGGTCTGGGAATACAAGGTCGGGTCCCGGGTCTACGGCGCCATCCGCCTCAAGAACGGCAACACCTTGATCGCCTCGGGAAACGGCAAGAGCATACTAGAGGTGAATCCAGCCAAGGAAATCGTGTGGGAAATCAAGGGCAAGGTTCCAGGCACAGAGATCGGTCTGGGATGGATGACCTGCCTGCAGGAACTCTCTAATGGCAACTACGTGATCGGCAATTGCCACGCCGGGGACAAGAACCCTCAGATCTTTGAAATTACCAAGGATAAGAAAGTCGTCTGGCAGTTTGATGAATGGGACCTCGTGGGCAACGGCCTCGCCTGCTGGCAGGTCCTCGAGGGAGACCAAGCCAAGATGGTCCGCGGGAAACTCAAGGAGCTGAAATAGGCCCTTTCGGAATCGAATCCTCCAGCCCTCCGTTCCCGGAAAGGGGCAACAGGGCGGATAGCGGTTCCTAGTAGGCTCGGCCCCAGAGAGCTCGCACGCTGGTTCCCTGACCCGTCAGGAAGCAGGGCGCCTCGGGGCCGTTCTGCTGGCCATTTGGAAGGCAACGAATCGTAATCTTATGCTCTTTTGAGAGCTTCTCTTCCTCCTCGGTCGAACCGGCCCACGGAGTAAGAAGCCACCCAGGATTGCCCTCTCCCTCCCAGTGAGACTTGAAGTCCTCGAGACTGCTGCACTCACTGATATTCTCATCCCGAAACACCGAGAGGCGTTTGAGGAGGGTCTGCTGAATTTCCAAGAGAATCTGGGGTGCAGTCCGAATGAACTCCTCTCGATCAACAAAATCCTTTTCGTTCGGAGCTCGATCTCGACGCTGCAGGCAGACCTTCCTTCCCTCGAGATCCCTTGGGCCGATCTCAAGTCGGATGGGAACACCCTTCTTCACCCACTCCCATTTTTTCACCCCTCCACCAAGATCACGTGTATCGACATGGACCCGGAGAGGAGTTCCCGCATAACTCTGTTCTCGCCTGAGCGTTTCTGCCAATGCCTCGCAGGACTCGATGATGGCCTCTCGCGTCTCCTCCTTGGGGGTGACAGGAACGATGACTATCTGCTGGGGGGCGACCATCGGCGGAAGGACCAATCCATCGTCATCCGCATGAGCCATGATGAGCGTTCCAATCAGGCGGGTACTTACTCCCCATGAAGTAGTATGAACATACTCCTTGCCTCCCTCACGACCGACAAAGGTAATTTCCTGAGCCTTGGCAAAATTCTGACCCAGATAGTGCGAAGTCCCTGCCTGAATAGCCTTCCGGTCCTGCACCATGGCCTCAACCGTGTAGGTGTTAAGCGCACCCGGGAAACGCTCGGCCTCCGTCTTTTCACCGGGGACCACCGGAATCGCGAGATGATCACGGAGGAAGTCCTCATACAGCTTGTGAATCAGACGCGTTTCCTCCTCTGCCTCTGCTTGTGTCTCGTGGGCAGTGTGTCCCTCCTGCCAGAGAAACTCGGCGGTTCGGAGGAAAAGGCGGGTGCGCATCTCCCAGCGCATCACGTTGGCCCACTGGTTAATCAACAGGGGAAGATCCCGGTAGCTTTCCACCCAGCGCGAAAAGGCGGCTCCGATGATTGTCTCCGAGGTAGGACGAATGACGTAGGGCTCTGTAAGCTTGCCTGTGGGCACCATTCTGGTCTTTCCACTCTCCGGATCTTTCTCGGCCTCCAATCGGTGATGAGTCACTACCGCACACTCAGTGGCAAATCCCTCAGCGTGCTCCGCCTCCTTTTCGAGATAGGACAGGGGGATCAGAAGCGGGAAATAGGCATTCTGATGCCCTGTCTCCTTGAACCTCGAATCCAGTTGCGACTGAATATTCTCCCAGAGCGCAAAACCCCATGGCTTGATCACCATGCATCCGCGCGTCTCGGAATTCTCCGCCATGTCAGCGGCACGAACGACCTGTTGATACCACTCAGGAAAATCTTCCTCTCTGGTGGGGGTGATGGCTGTCTTATCCTTGCCCATGTGGGATGGAGGAAAACCACGGAACGGGCCGGTTGAACACGAAATTCTTTCCGCAGTGAATCCCCCCAAGCAGGATCAGTTGTCCTCGCGGAATAAAAAGCGCGGCCGGTTGCTACCGGCCGCGCTGTGGATGCATGGCAATTTCCTCTCGGTTTTCTGGCAACTTAGAATCTCATCAAGCGGCTCATACTCACTGGAAAAATTACGATTCTGAATTTGTCCTCTCTTGGAATTCCACCATTTGGAATCAGGGTTTTAATGGGACCTCGTGGCCAGAGCCGGCGTGAGGGACAGCATGAGGCAGGGCATGTTGGCTGCAAAATCGAGATCTGCAGCCCTGCGTGTCAGGTCATCAAACACCCGGGACACACCGCTGACAGGGTCACTAAGAGCGCTTCCAGTTCCTGTGAGAAATCTGGAGAGATGCGACTGCGCGGTAGCATTCCGCTCCGCAATATGAACAAAGCTTGGCGCGGAACTAGAGGGCCCTGTTGCCCCCATTCCAGTGGCTGGGTCCAACGGCAGACCACCCACCGTCGGGAGCTGGGCCCCTGCCTCACCCCCATGGCACCCGTTGCATGTGTTCAGGGAGAAATGGTGGCGCGCCTCGTTATTTGCAATTCCAGCCGTATTCCAGAAAAAACCGGGAGTAGGAACCTCAGATTTACCCGACAGAAAAGGCGTCGCTCCCGGGAAGGAGAGCGGAACGCTGTGAGTGCCGGCCAGAATATCGGCCTCAAAGGTATTCAGATAGTTGGCAAGGTCGGAGGTGCCCATTTTTGAATTTGCCGGAGTCTGCTTGGTCGTAACCGCTGTGAGATGGCTCGGCGCTACCCCGGACCCGGTGATCTGCCACTCCCGCATGGTCCAAGGCAGAGTAAAAGGCTCAATAAAATTATTGGAACGAAGCTGGTTGATTGCGCTGCCATTGGGCTTGCCGGGATCGGCATTCGCCAACGCTACTACGTCAGTGAGATCCTCGAGATCCGCGTTGAACGTGCTCGTGGGGTCGGCAGAAACAAATTCGAGCCCACTCAACTGCTGCCACTGCTGGGCCCAGTTCTTGATCTGGACACAGGTCCCGAGGGGCACTCCATATTCAAAGATCACGGTCATCGGCTTGTGCGTCCCAGTGTCCAGGTCGTAGGCGCAGAAGACGAAACGACACTCTCCGGCATCCCCGGCTGCATAGCCTGAGGCACTCCGCAGATCCACCCGGTTCACGATCGCAGTCAGCCGGAAGGGGGCGTTTTTCAGATCCAGAGGATCGAGACCCTCTGCCACGTTAGCGGCCTCCCATTTGTCAATAAGGGCAGACTGAACGTCACCCTGTCGATCGGGAACATCATCGAAGTTAATCGTCTGGAACTGCTCGAAATGGTCGATCCAGCGGCGGGCAAAGATTTTCGGGTCAACTCCTGTGAGTGAAGAATTGCACATTTCCTCCATCAGGAAACCAAAGGTCCATTTGCGAGGGCGTCCCGTTGCTGGGTCAACATAGGATAACGCGTTGGGATTGAACGGATCCCATGTCCGGTCGGGGTCATTGACGACCGAAAGGTCCGTAATCAGCAGCGACTTTCCGGGATCTACTGCAGAGGATCCTCCGAGAATTGCACCTCCCCCAGAAGCAAGTGGCTGGATCTCCCGGGTGTTATGGAAGGGAAACAGGTCTACGCTGTCGCCCAGCGCGTTCATCTCCGGCACGGCCATCCAACCCGTAAGCTGACGATCGGCATACATCGGAACCGTGCCATCTCCAAGGCCCCGCAAGCGATCAAGAGCCGCTTCGAGTTCAAAGCGAAATTTTCTTACAACTCCATCATTAAGGGCTGCGCTGTATGTCCCCGGAGCCCGCCCGGCTTGCATTCTCACGGGGCCTTCGTCTAGAAACAGGGGGAATCCCTCCGGGAAAAACTCCTTGCCCCGGACTTCGGTATGTTCCGGGGGGAACTGAAGCGTAAGGGTGTGCCCCTCGAGATTAATCGAGGAGGGCCTGATATCATTCAGATTGGGAATCATATTATGCTCTACGATAGGGCGGAGAGCCGAGCCAAAATCCTGGTCTCCAAGGCGCACTCGCGTCCGAAAAAGCTTGGTGGGTGAGTCCATGGGAATCTCAAGTTCCACGATCTGAGCATTGTTGGAGGCAGCAGCCTCAGTGGTCGAACTCCCATCCGGATTGATGCGCTCTAATTCTATTCGAGGGGCCCGAATACGGACACGGAGGGAATCACCATCAACTTCCGTTGATTCAATTTCCTGACCAAGCGAGAGCCCACCTGCCAGCACTCCCATGAGGAAAGCGGTATAGGCAAGTCGGCAAAGAAGTTGTGAATGCAATTTCATGATTTTATTTTGTTCTGGGTTCTTGGTTCAATAGGTTGGCGCTTACGACGTCTGGGAAAGCTCATGGACGTGAGGCTTCGGGTGCACATGAATGGATTTCCCCCGTCTGCGAATCCGTCCCCTGCTAACTGGAAAATCTATCAATCCTCTCTCCGCACTCTCTGCCGAACTAGAGGCGACTACATGAGCCGCAGTCAGAAAATAGCGTCCTCCCGGAAGTAAAATTCCCGATGCGATTTGCCCCCCCGGATTATGAATCAGAGCGACAGTCGCATTGAAGGACCCAAGCCCTTCGTGCTTTAAGGGAGGGCCATCAACTACCAGCGCCCCTGCAGCCTGGAGGCCAAGGGAGAAAAGCAGGCATATTCCTAGATGGAGCATCCTTATCCCAACCGGGCAGGAAAGACTCCATTTCCATTTTATCTCAAGAACTCCGTTGATCCCGGGATTCTCTCCTCAAGAACAACATTCTCCTCCAACAGGGGGCACCTCCCAAAAAAGATAACCGCCCGCCATCAGGCGGTCACTCCGCCTCTCTCATCATCAAGAAGCCCCGATTTTTCGAGGTAGTAATCGTAGCCTCCGCTATACTTTGTCACCTGCCCATCAGCGATATGCCACGTCGTCTCCGCCAGCTTACGGATGAAGTGCACATCGTGGGAAATGAACACCAGCGACCCCGAGAATTGTTTCAGGGCCTGAATCAGGGCCTCAACAGAGAGAAGGTCGAGATGAGTGGTCGGTTCGTCCATCAGAAGAAGATTCGGAGGATCCACGAGAAACTTGACCAGGTTCAGCCTGCTTTTCTCTCCCCCCGAGAGAACCCTGACCTTCTTGTGAACATCCTCCCGCCGAAAAAGAAAAGACCCCAGCAGACCACGGGCATCCTCCTCCCGCATTCCTGCTCCCGTCGTGCAGATTTCCTCCAGAACCGATTTGCTTTCATCCAGAAGCTCTGAGCGGTGCTGGGAGTAATACCCCAGCTTCGTTGCATAACCTGCCTTCCTCTCCCCTCCGTTGATAGGAATCGTTCCTGCAAGTATTTTCAGCAAAGTAGACTTACCCGCTCCATTAGGACCAACCAGCACTGTGCGATCACCCCGCTCAACCACGAGATCCAGCTGGCTGTATATCTGCGTTTCCCCATAGGACTGGCTCACCTTATCCAACTCGATAACCTTCTGGTTACTGCGCGGAGGGTCGGGGAAATGAAATTTGAAGACTTTCCGCGGAGCTCTAGGCTTCTCAAGCGTCTTCATCTTTTCAATCTGCTTGACCCGGCTCTGAACCTGCGAGGCCTTGGATGCTACGGAACGAAATCGGTCGATGAATTCCTGAATACGGTCGACCTCTTTCTTCTGGTTTCTGTAGGCCGACATCTTCTGTTCATAGCGAAGCTCACGCTCGCCAAGATAACTGCTGTAATCTCCCTGATAGGAAATCAACTTCTGCTCATCAATTTCGACGACAGTTTCCGCAATCGCGTCCATGAAGTCTCGGTCGTGAGAAATCATCAGTATCGCTCCTGGGTAGTTAGAGAGATATCTCTGAAACCAGAGGAGAGCCATTAGATCCAGATGGTTGGTCGGTTCGTCCAGCATCAGAAGGTCCGGCTCCAGGCAGAGAATTTGCGCCAGATGTGCCCGCATAACCCAGCCCCCCGACATTTCGTGAGCCGGCCGGTCGAAATCCTCCTGCTTGAATCCGAGGCCCGAAAGAATTTTCCGGGCCTTGGGCTCCAACTGAAATCCATTCATCAGGGTAAACTGATCCTGCGCTTCCGCATACTCCTCTGATTCCAGCGTTCCCGCCTTCTCATGCTCTCGCATGACTCGCTGAACCTCCCGCATTTCAGGGTTAATTGCGGTGGCGATCTGCAGAACGGTCTCTTCTCCCGGATCTCCCGCCTCCTGAGAGAGATATCCCACGTGGGCATAATCATCTCGCTCCACTGTTCCTGCATTGGCCTCCTCGTCGCCCAGAATGATATGAAACAAGGTAGACTTCCCCGCCCCGTTGGGTCCCACCAAGGCAATACGCTCACCCCAGTTGATCGTCAGGTCGGCCTCCTCAAAGAGAGTCCGCCCACCATAGGCCATGGTTAATTTACGAATGGTCAGCATGCGCCGGGGGCCTTCGCATCGATTCTTCTGAAAAGCAATGGCGAAACAGCAGGAGCTACTTCCTCGGAATGGTCTGCTCCCTCTCCTTACTTCTTCCGAGCTGAAGCTTAGCCTTTCGGGGTCGGGACTTCGGATGGCGAAGGAATTTCGAGTTCCTTCACGGTCAGGCGACGAAAATCGATCGACATGACCTTGTTACCATGAAGCTGCAGGCCGATCGGCCCCTTCTCCTTGGCGTTACCCGAGGTATAGGTCATCACGTGAACTCCATTCAGCCAGGTATCGTAGACCGGTCCTGCCGCGACGATCCTGAGCGTGTTCCACTCATTGATCTTGAGAAGGTTTTTCACACCCTTGACACCCTTCTTTTCCTCCGCCTCCACAGGATAACCCTTACCAGAAATATAAGGCGAGGCCGTCATGTCTCGCTTGAGAGATCCCGAAATCCCGATCTGAATCTGTTGTCCCCCGTCCCGCAGGAACACGCCGGAGTCCCCTTTCCCGTCAAAGCGAAACTCGCAACTCATGTCGAAGTCCGCGTAGTGCTTCTCAGTCCAGAGATTACTTCCCCGCTTCCGCGGACCACTCTTGGCCACAATAGCCCCGTCCACCACCGACCACCAGATATTGTCCTTAGGGACTTTCCATCCGGTAAAGTCCTTGCCGTTGAACAAGGAATGCCCTTTTCCGTGATGATCGGCAAAGGCCAATGTTGACACACCTAACAGGACAAGAAGGGCATATTTCATGCCCCTGTTTTACCCAATCACCCCGCGATGTCTACAAGGCAAATACGCCGCCCTAGCTCTCCCGCTGAAGGAAAAGATCAATTCCCTCGGTCAGCGCGATCCAGCTAGCCTCGATAATACTGTCTGAAACACCCACCGTCCCCCAGGTGCGATCCCCGTCGGTATGCACAATCTGAACCCGAGTCCTCGCCGCAGTCGCCGCATGGCCGTCGAGGATCCTGACCTTGTAGTCAATGAGCGAGACCCCTTCAATCGCCGGAAAATGACGCATCAACGCCTGACGCAGTGCCTTGTCGAGAGCATTCACCACTCCATGCCCCTCCGAGGCCGTGTGCTCAGCGACACCTTCGACCTCCATGTTGACGGTAGCTTCGCAGACCGGATTATGACCATCGCGGTAGTGACGGAAATTGCATTGATACTCGCGCAGGGCCCACCGTGTCACGTGCTTTCCTGTCTCCCGGCGGATCAATAGTTCCAGGGACCCCCCTGCCGCCTCGTAGGAGTAACCTTCCTTTTCCCGCTCCTTGACTTTGGCCAGCACAGCCTTCGCTTCCTCGCTTCCTTTTGCTAGCGGCAAGCCGATCTCCTCGGCTTTCATAAGAATATTGGACTGCCCCGAAAGCTCACTCACCAGAATGATCTGTGAGTTCCCTACTTCACCGGGACGGATGTGTTCGTAGCTGTGAGCCACCTTCTGAACGGCATTCACGTGCATTCCGCCCTTGTGTGAAAAAGCAGTTCGACCCACGAAAGGCGCCCGGTTGTGAGGAGAATTATTCGAAACCTCATCAACAAAGAGGGACAGTTCCTTCAATTTGGTCAGATCTTTCACCACCTCGATTCCTCTCTTCAACTGGAGGATGGGTATTACGGAGGTCATGTTACAGTTCCCAGTCCGCTCACCATATCCATTGACTGTTCCCTGCACCTGCACCGCTCCAACGTCCACTGCCGCGATTGCGTTAGCGACTCCAACTCCACAATCATCATGAGTGTGGATTCCAAAGGGAACCCCGGGGACGCGTTCCTTCACCGCTGTGCAGATTGCTCCGATCTCGTCGGGCATCGTGCCTCCGTTCGTATCACAAAGAACCAGACACTTCGCGCCTCCTTCCGCAGCAGCCTCCAGCGTTTGCAGCGCGTGCTCATGATCATCCTTGTAACCATCGAAGAAGTGCTCGGCATCATAAATGACTTCCCGGCCAGCCTCACCAAGATACCGCACTGTATCTTCGATCATGGAGAAATTTTCTTCGGGTGTCGTCTTGAGAACCTCCGTGACGTGAAGCTTCCAGCTTTTCCCAAAAATAGTGATTACAGGAGTCGCCGCATCAATGAGAAGCTTCACCTGCGGATCATCTTCCACCGCAAGATCATGACGCCGGGTCGATCCAAAAGCCGCAATCCGCGCATGATTCCATTGTTCGTCAGCTGCTGCCTTGAAGAACTCCACGTCCTTGGGATTAGACCCTGGCCATCCTCCCTCAATGTAATCGGCTCCAAACTCGTCGAGACGATGAGCGATTCGCAATTTGTCCAGACCTGATAACTGGAATCCCTCTCCCTGAGTTCCGTCACGGAGAGTTGTATCGTAGAGAGAGACCTTTTTTTCTGCTGCCTTCATCACCCATGACCCGCCCTGCGAGAGGATGAACACTGACTTCTCACTCCGAC
>DFWB01000368.1 GCA_002380675.1 Akkermansiaceae bacterium UBA4145 | reverse complement strand
TTGAGGCAACTCCATGACTTTCATGGAGAGGGGAACGATACGCAGAGACCGGCGGCGATCCCGATCCAAGAGGAAGAGGGGGGTCTTTGTACTGGCCTGTCCAAGGAGAATGGGCGGCCGTTCAACGGGGGGTGGTGGCGGATCTGCTGGGGGAGGAGGGGTTTCCTGCTCCGGGGGTCTCTGGTAGGCTGCGAGTGCGGGCACGACATGTTTCCACCGCTCCATTTCACCTTCTGGATCCTGGAGCCTGACGAGAGGGTTTTGAGGATTGATCACGGCTAGCGCATCAACAACGAGGTTTCCGAGGCCCTTTCCGCCTGCTCCGGAGGCGGGATCAAGGAGCCAGTCTGCGATGCCCCATGCCTGTCGCAGGGGTTGATTGATGTCGCCTTCGAACGAGTCAACAGCTTGCCCTGCGCGGAGAGATTTGTCGGTCTCCAGCGCGGATCGGTTGGCTGGGTTAAGGCGGATTGCAAGCGCAAGTAATTGGGCGGTAGCACGTGTTTGCTCCGGAGTCCCATCTGGCTCGCGGGTGGCGAGATCTGTGAGGTATCCGGAGAGCTCACGCATGGTATCCGTGTCGATGGGGACCAGATCCCTTCGGAAAAGGATGGGGGCAGGATCAGGGCCAATATAAGCTGCTCCCGGCAGCTTAGCCGGAAGGAGGCAGAGGAGAAGGGCCAGGAAACACGTCCGCATGCAGGGGAATTGTCTCCTACCATTTTGCCTCGCGCAACCTTTTGCCTCCGAGCCCTGATCCCCCTACACTGACTCCATGCCAATGCCCGAAGCAGACCCGTATAATGAACTCACCCAGGATGAGGTGATGTTCTATGACACCGACGTGGGCGGGGTCGTGCACAACCTTGCCTATCTGAGAATGATTGAGAGATGCAGGACGAAGCTTGCGGGAAAACTCGGCTTTGATTTGAGGGGGATGGCGGAGACCCAAATCTACCCTGTAGTGGTCAGGACCGAGATCGATTATCGTCAGCCCGGGCGTCTTGGGGATTGCATAGAGACCCAAGGCAGGTTGGAGGAGTGGGGAAAAGTTCGTTTCTGGTGCCAGTTTGAGATGCGGCGCCCTGCCGATGGCACTCTTCTTGTGACTTGCCGTCAGCAGCTGGCCTTGGTCCAGATGCCCGCAGGGAAGCCTCAGAGGCTCGGCACGCTTGCGTAAGAAATGGGCTAACCTGCGTCTAGCGGCCAAACATCTGGGTCCAATGGGAGCCATAGTTGCCCAGCCCTACCCTTCTGTGGCCAGGGCTGAACATGTTCTTGTGATGCCCGGGGGAGCGGAACCATCCTCGGTTGGCAGAACTCGGCTTGGTAGAGCCCATGAAGATGTTTTCTCCGCTGGAGTTTGTACCGCATAGGGCCGCTCTCTGCCCGAAAGATTCCTTTCCTTTGACAGGGGAGGTGTGGCTGAAAAAATTCAGGGTGGCCATATCTTCGGAATGTCCGCGGGAGGCCTCACAGAGCTTGGGATCGAGCACGAGAGCATTGAGGCCAATCAGAAGCCGCATCTGGTTGAGCTCTTCCACTCCCCGGCGCTCTGCTTCGGGAACCATCTCAGCCTCTGCGATCTTACGGTTGGCTTTCATTACTCGCAGGCCGTTACGCTCGAGATCGGAGAGGCCCTCGGCCACGGATTGCTCCTGAGCCAGGATATTAGCGACAGATTCTGCATCCTCGATCGCGATAGCGGCTTTCAGTATTCCATCACGGAACGCTCCGAGCTTGATAATCTGAGCGCGCTGCTTATTCAGATTCTCTCCCGCAACTTGCAGAATTTTTTCGCCAGAGGGCAGGAGAAGCTCCCTGAGCAGCGCGACCGCGGGTTCGCTCTGGGCGATGATGGCGCCCTTCATCGGCCCCTCAGCCATCACCCGAACGGAATGAAAGCGTTCTCTGGCTTCCTTGATTGCCCGCTGGTTGGACTGCCGCGCTGCGCCCGAGTGCTGGTCCTCGGCTTCTTTCCTGAAGGAATCCAGGTAGGTATCTCGGAGGTTGGGCCACACTTTGTCATAATCTGACTGCAGGCGCTTGAGCTCCTTGGGCTCTAGATCGCTGAGTTGTTCAATGAGGTCTTCGAAGCCAATGTTGCGTTCAAGCCGAGTCTGGAGAGCAGAGAGGATTTCGTCTGTTGCCCGCGGGGCAGCCATTACCCCAGACACACCCGGCAAAAGGGGAAGCAGGAGAAGCAAGAAGCGGCGCATGCCTCGGACGGTAACCGCGGACGGCAGAATAGCGAACTGCTAATTTTGCGGGTCGGGAGCCTTTTTTACCCATGGCCCCGGCACGGAACGCATTGCAAACAAGGGAGCTCCTGAGCAGGAGCATTGGCATCCGTGAGCTACCTCCGCCCGCCGAATGAGAAGCGGAAGGATACTCCGGAGGAGCGGCTCAGCGGCCTGTAGCCCCTTACCGCGACGCGGGGAGGAGGGCATGGAATGGCCCGTGGAATGATAACTGCCCTCGGCCTTGGACTGTAATGACGTGGGCGGCTATGGCTGGGATGTCCATGAACGAGGGGGCTCCGCGTGTAGGTGAACACCGGGCGGCCGTGGCAGTCATATCCCCGCAGATAACGCTTGGTGTAGACCTTGCATCCATTTGGCGCGTATCCGGCGTGGTAGGTGATGTAGTTGCAGGAGTGGCCTGCCTCGGCGCGCGGCGAGGAGATTATTCCGATAATTGCTAGAGCTATGGCGGCCGAAAGGATCTTTATCATAAGGAATTCTCTGGGGTTACATGCCTTTGGACCTCCGAAGGGGAAGGTTTATTCACGAAAACCTCCC
>DFWB01000079.1 GCA_002380675.1 Akkermansiaceae bacterium UBA4145 | reverse complement strand
GATCTATTCCTGCCGCTTTGACGATGCAACCGGCATGCTCTCCGGTTTCCGGCTGGCCGCTGAAACACCAAGCCCTTCCTTCCTTGCCCTGCACCCAAACGGCAAGTTCCTCTATGCGGTCAATGAGACCAACGATTTTAGTGGGGAGGCCTCTGGCTCGGTGACCGCCTACCGCATTACCGACCCGAGCACCGGGGCGTTGGAAAAACTCAACACCGTCAGCTCCCATGGAGCACACCCCTGCCACCTCGTTCTTACTCCAGAGAGCGATGCCGTCATTATTGCAAATTATACGGGATCTACCGTTACTACGATTGAGATCCGAGAGGATGGGTCCCTCGGCCAAACGCTCAATCGAATCCTCCATAAAGGCTCTAGTGTCCTCAAGCCGAGGCAGGCTGAACCACATCCACACGCCGTCAACCTTGATCCCGCCAACCGGTTTGTCTTCATCTCGGACCTTGGAATGGACCAGATCGTCCGCTACGAACTTGAAAAAGGGGGCCGTCTCAGCGAACGCCGCGGGTCAACCATGGTTAGCCCGGGAGCGGGACCACGGCACTTCGCTTTTCATCCGGGGGCTGCGTTTGGCTACGTTCTCAACGAAATCACCCGCACGATCACGGCCTTCCACTACAATCAGTCCAGCGGAGAGCTCACGGAATTCCAGACCATCTCGACCGTCCCTGATGGATGGTCACGAGGATCCACCGCGGAAATCTTCGTGCATCCCAGCGGCCAATTTCTCTACGCCTCTAATCGAGGCCATGACAGCATCGCCTGTTTTCACATCCATCAGGGCTGCGGAAAACTGAGCCTGATCGACATAGAGAAGACCGGGGGGCGGACCCCGCGTAACTTCAACCTGGACCCTTCGGGCAAGTGGATCATTGCGGCAAACCAGTTCAGTAGTGATCTTCATGTCTTTTCCATCAACCAGGAAACCGGGGCTCTCGACCCCGCCGGAGGCCGCCTCGAAATACCCAATCCCGTCTGCGTGGTCTTCCTCTAGCCATCTCGCTCCAGAATTATACTCTACCCCGAGCCTTCCTACTCGCCACTCTCCTCATCCAAATCATGAAATCACTTCTACTCCTTCTCGCTTCCGGGTTGTGGGCTCTCAGCATCGCTGCGCAACGCCCCAACATCGTCCTCATCATGGCCGACGACATGGGCTACTCGGACATCGGATGCTATGGCAGCGAGATTCATACTCCCGTCCTCGATCAACTTGCCCGTAACGGTTTGCGTTATACCCAGTTCTACAACACCTCCCGCTGCTGCCCGACCAGGGCAGCTCTCATCAGCGGGCTTTACTCTCACCAGACGGGCATGGGCCTGATGGAAGGAGACCGGGGCTGGCCCGGCTACCGCGGGTCCATCAACAAGAGCTGTGTCACCCTGGCGGAAGCCCTCAAGGGCGCTGGTTACCAGAATTACATGTCCGGAAAGTGGCACCTGACCCGGCATAAAAGCCCCAATGGAGATATATCAGCCTGGCCCATGCAGCGCGGCTTCGACCGCTTTTACGGGACCATCACAGGAGCGGGCAGCTTCTACGACCCCGCCACTCTCTGCCGCGGTAACACCTACATCACTCCCGAGAATGACCCGGATTATCAACCGGAATCCTTCTACTACACCGACGCCATCAACGACAATGCGATCACCTTCATCTCCGATCACTGTGGGAACAGCAAGGTAGCGGATAAGCCATTCTTTCTCTACGTCTCCCACACCAGCGCTCACTGGCCCATGCACGCGCCGGAGGCCGATATCACAAAATACAAAGGCGTCTACGACAAGGGCTACCCCGCAATCCGCGAAGCTCGCTACAAGAAGGCGATTGAAATGGGCGTCGTCGACAGTAAGTGGCCCATGTCCAAGGGTCTCGACTGGGAGGGGTTCAAGCATAAAGCCTGGGATATCCGCTGCATGGAGACCTATGCAGCCATGACAGAAATCATGGATCGTGGCATCGGCAGGATTGTCAACGAGTTGAAGAAGCAAAAGCTCTTTGAGAACACTCTGGTAATTTATCTGCAGGACAATGGCGGCTGTGCGGAGGGATACGGCCGGGCGAATAATTCGCACCAGAAGGACCGCTTCAAATTCAAGCCCCTTGGAAAAGACGGGCTGCAGACCAAGATCTGGCCCCCTATGCAAACGCGTGACGGAAGGTTTGTTCGCACTGGGCCTGAAACCATGCCCGGCGGAGAAGACACCTTTGTGGCCTACGGGCCAGGATGGGCCAATGCGTCAAATACTCCCTTCAGAGGCTACAAGCACGACCCCTACGAGGGAGGAATCGGAACTCCATTCATCGTCAGCTGGCCTCAGGGAATCCCCTCAAAGAGTAACGGCAAGGTCGTGCATGATGTCTCCCATCTCATTGACCTGATGCCTACCTTCGTAGAGGCGGCAGGAGCAACCTACCCGGAGAAATATGAGGGCAACGACATCCACCCCATGGAGGGAATCAGCCTTATTCCGACCCTTACCGGAGGCGCTCTCAAGCGCAAGGCCCCCCTGGGCTTTGAGCACCATGGCAACCTCGGCCTCCGGGATGGTAAATGGAAAATCGTTTCGATGTATCGGGGCAACCAAGCCCGCAAGTGGGAGCTTTACGATATGGAAGCGGACCGGACCGAGCTCAATGATCTTGCCGCTAAAATGCCCGAAAAGCTCAAATCCATGGTAGAGGCTTGGCAATCCTGGGCGGACCGAGTCGGGGTGCAGCCGTGGCCCATTCCAAGATACGACCCAGCAAAGTCGAAATAAGCGACCTCACCCTCACCTTCCTCTCCAGTGAAGCAATGCGTTATCTCCTGACACTCATCATCGGTCTCTCGCTGGGAGGGTTCCCGGTTGAGGGCAAACCCAACGTCCTCTTTATCGCAATTGACGACCTGAACGATTATATCTCGCCACTAGATAATCACCCTGGCATCCAGACTCCACATTTTGAGCGCCTTGCCCGGCGCTCGGTGAATTTCACTAATGCCCACTGCGCCGCTCCTGTTTGCCATGCGTCGAGAGTCGCGATCATGACAGGTGTCCACCCGGTCCGGTCCGGCATTTATCGCAATATGTTCGGCGCACGGGGCCCCCGATGGCGACATGAATCCAAGACCCTCGAAAAAGCCGTGGTCCTCTCCCAGCACTTCCGGGATCACGGCTACCACGCAGCTGGTGGGGGAAAAATTTTTCATACCCTCCAGTGGACTCCACACGATTCCCAGAACGATCCCTCGGCATGGGACCAATACCGCGGCGACCCTAACAACCCCATCGCTCCGGACTGGCCGAGGCCAAAGCTGATTCCCGACGAGAAGGCGGGCCTCACCAAGGGGCGCCCGTTGGGCGGTGGCTCACAACTCTTCGGGGCCGCACCCCTCGAATTGCCGGATGAAAAGACGGGGGATCACATGGTTGTGGACTGGGCCATCGAGCAAATGAAGCAAGGGCAAGACAAACCTCTTTTCCTCGCAGTAGGCCTTTTCCGCCCTCACATCCCCTGGGAGGTTCCCCGCAAGTGGTTCGACATGTATCCGCTTGAGGAAGTCAAACTGCCTCCCCACCGCGAAGACGACCTGACCGACGCCCATAACCACGGCCGCACCCACTGGCACAAGTGGGTAGTAGAGAACAAGCAATGGGAGAAGCTCATGCAGGGCTACCTCGCCAGCATCTCCTACGTGGACCACCAGCTGGGCCGCCTCCTCGACGCCCTCGATGCAACCCCCACCATGAAGAACAATACTATCATCGTTCTCTGGAGTGATCACGGCTTCCATATCGGCGAAAAGGCAAACTGGGAGAAATTCGCCCTCTGGGACCAGACCTCGCGAGTCCCCCTCTTCATCCACGCTCCGGGGGTGAGCAGGGATGGTGAGACAACCAGACAGCCAGCTACTCTCACCGATGTTTACCCTACCCTCTGTGAGCTGGCAGGCATACCCGTCCCCGAGCAGTGCGACGGTCTCTCCCTGGTTTCCCAGCTAAGGAAGCCAGGAACAAAGCGGGACCGGCTCGCACTTTGCTCCTTCCAGTTCTGGAATGAGAACTCTCCCTCACACGGAGTTGCCGATGAGCGCTACCGCCTCATCCGTTACGGTAACGGATTCGAGGAGCTCTACGATCTGAAAAATGATCCCCACGAGTACGAGAACCTCATCGATAATCCAAATCTCACTTCCGTCAAAATGCGCCTGGCTCAGGGCATTCCAGAAAACCCGGCGCCTCTCGCGGTTCTCCCCAAGGACTCCCCGCACCATCGAGCGAACCAGAATAGAAAGTAATTGCTTTCGCCCCGGAGGGGGACTGCCCTGCTTGCCGCCCTCCTGTTCCCCTCCATGAGTACAATGGCATCACGCAAGACTCTCCCCTCCCTCTATTCCTTTCTATAGAAGCCGTGGCAGCCCAAGAACAAAAGACAATGGCTCGGGGGAGATCTCGCCGGCTGGCCCTCGCAGGCGTATTCCTGCTCGGACTGGGTGCCATTGTTTACCTCAGCTCCTCCTTAGGCGACCCGGGAAATCAACTTGACGCTGAGCGGGGTCCCTTCGAGAGACTGGCTCATAAGCTGTCCGCGTCATTGGGTCTCGACTTCGGAGGAGTCATAACCCGGGATGGCCAACTCTATCTCCGAAAGGATGTCCAACACGTGGAACTCCAGAGTTTTCTGGAGAGCCCTCGAGGTTCAGCGGCGTCCGGCCGCAACTGGGATCCTCTTCCCGCTATCGTCGACTTTCACCGCCAGCTGCAAGGCATGGGGATCCGGCTAGTCCTCCTTCCGCTGCCCTCGAAAGCAACTGTTCCGAGTCACGCTGGAGAGCCGGTCGTCAACGAGGGCTACGATGAATTTCTTCACCTTCTGGAATCGGAGCATCAGATCGACGTCGTGGATGTTGCCCCGCTTTTGGTAAAAATGTCCGCTGAAGGAGACTCTCCGTTTCTCCGGGGAGATAGCCACTGGTCCCCGGAAGGGATGGCGAGAATTGCTCGCCTCGTAGCAGAACGGACTTCGGTGCAGCTTCCTACCACTTCTTATGAGACCGTCGACCGAAAGCTGTCGCTCACTGGAGATCTTGCCCGGTTTCGTGGTCCTGAATATGAGGAGACGATCACAACGAGAATGGTCCTCGAGTCCAATGGGCAGCTCTGGAAACCTCGCCCCTATGCCCCTTACCTCCTCTTGGGGGACAGCTTTACCGAGATTTACTCGAAGCCCGACAACGGGTGGGGTAAGGGAGCCGGATTCGCGGAGACCCTGAGCCTCGAGATGGGCGCCCCGGTAGACCGCCTTAGCACAGCTCACGATGGAGCCTTTAAGACCAGAGAGGCCTTAATGAAACATCCGGAAAGGCTTGCCAACAAGTCGGTGGTTGTCTGGCAGTTCGCCATGCGAGAGCTTTCTTTTGGCGATTGGAGACTAATTGCAATTCCCCCGGTCAACGGCCAGCTCTCCCCCCGGGGCTCAGACTCTCCACAGCCTTTACAGGGCACGGTCCTGAAAACTGCTACCATGCCTGCTTTAACTCGCACCCCATACCGGGAGGCGGTCCGAGAAATCATCCTCACAGATATTCGGAGTGGCTCCGGCTTGGTAATCGGACCAGTCATCCTCATGGGTCTTGCCGTACGGGACCATCTTCCTACCGGAATGGCCCAGTGGGAGGACGGCGACCAAGTCGCCATAGAGGTGGTTCCATGGTCCTCTGTCGAGTCTGCCCAAGACCGCCTGCAACGGTTCAGCCTTCCTCTCTCCGACCAGAAGCTCCCCCGCTTCTGGATCAAATAACACTACGCGACCACGCCCTATAGGGGCGCTAGAAGCTGCTTCAATGTGTCCTCATCAGGGGCAATAACTTTGTTTGCGCCTGCCAGAAGGTCATCCGCCAGCTTGGCTTTATCGACCTGTAGCTTCTGAATCCGCTCCTCTACCGTTCCCGTGCAGATCAGCCGGTGAACAAAAACAGGCCTGGTCTGGCCAATCCGGTAGGCGCGATCTGTCGCCTGAGCTTCTGCAGCTGGATTCCACCACGGATCGTAATGAATCACAGCATCCGCTGCGGTCAGGTTAAGTCCTGTGCCCCCGGCTTTCAGAGAAATCAGGAAAAGAGGCATCTCCCCCGCTTGGAATTGCTCCACAAGCTCACCGCGATTGCGCGATGAGCCCGTGAGCTCAAGATAGGAAATTCCCTGGGCCTGCAGCCTCTCCCGAATGAGGCCCAGCATCGTGGTGAACTGCGAGAAAAGCAGAATTCGACGGCCCTCTTTGACAAGCATATCCAAGAGTTCGATGAGATAATCAAGTTTCGCGGAGGCCAGTTCATTGGCCTCTCTCATGCCTAATAACCGGGGATCGCAGCAGATTTGACGCAATTTCAGCAGAGCATCCAGAAAGACAATGCGGCTCTGCTCGATGCCCTGCGCGGCAATTGCCTGTCGAACCCGCCGATCCATCGTCGCACGTACCGTCTCGTAGAGATCCTTTTGCCCGGTGTTCAATTCAATCGGGTGGATCAGAATGGTCTTCGGAGGAAGTTCCGATGCCACCTCATCTTTCGTCCGGCGGAGGATGAGGGGCACAATCCGCGTCTTGAGATCCTCCTTCCGGTCCTCGTTGCCTTCTTTCTCAATCGGAGTTTGGTAGCGGGCCCTGAATACCTCCTCGCTTCCCAGAAAGCCGGGCAGGAGGAAGTGCATCAACGACCAGAGCTCGCCCAGATTATTCTCAATGGGTGTGCCCGATAGACAGAGCCGCTGGGCCGCTTGCAACTTGCAGGCGGCCTTGCTCACTTTTGCCCCCGGATTCTTAATATTCTGAGCCTCGTCCAGAACGACCAGATGAAAATCCATGCTTCCCAGCGTTTCCACATCGCGCTGGAGCAACGCGTAGGAAGTGAGCACCACGTCCGCATGAGGCACGTTCCTGAAGTCTTTCTTTCTCCCCGGACCCTGCAGAACCAAAACGCTCAAGGAGGGGACAAACTTAGCGGCCTCCTTCCTCCAGTTTGGCACCACCGAGGTCGGAGCTACCACCAAGGTCGGCCGGCCTTCACTCCTGCCCGAGACTCTTTCGGCAAGGATATGCGTAAGAGTCTGCAAGGTCTTACCGAGCCCCATGTCATCCGCAAGGATTCCATTCAACTGACACCTGGCAAGGCCCTGCATCCACTGGAAGCCTTCGAGCTGGTAGTCTCGAAGCGTCGCCTGGACCCCCTCAGGGGGGTCTTTTGTGGCAGGTTGCCTGAGCTTCTCAATCTGCTTTACCAGCCGGTCCAACCCCTTGCCAGGGTCGAGGGAGAGCTCAGAGCTTGAAGCCAGATGGGCAGCGTCCACCGGGTGGAGAAAGGGCCGATTGGGGTCCACCAGAGAGGCAAGCTGCCGCAGAATCCGCTTGAGCCGCTCTACCGGGATCTTGAGTGCTCCGCCCTCGGGCAAGTAGACCAGGTGATGGGAGCGGTCCGAGAGTTCATCCAGCATGTCGAGTGTTCCGTCTTCCAACAGCTTTGCGAGGATCGGGAGAAGGTCCAGCCGCTCTCCATCCAGATCGAACCCCACCGACAAGGAGAACCAGCCACCTGTCTGCTCAGAGAGGACCCCTTCCCAGTCGCCCGGCTCGGTGACGTAGACAGGGAAGCCAACCTCCTTATCCACCGAGACTTCCCAGCCGCGGCTCTCAAGCTTGGGAATAGCCTCAGCCCGAAACCAAGGCCAGAAGAGATCCGGTGTATTCAAGCTGGGCTCGGGAAACCACGCAGACTCGGCGGAGGGCTCCGAGTCTCTCTCACGCTCCAATCCTAGCAGGAATCGATAACTCGGCTGGGCTCCCAAGTGAGTCAGGCCAAGCTGAGCCAGGTCTCGGACGGCAGCCCCCTCCGCCTTCAAGTCCCGCAAAATTTCGAGCATGCCATCCGCTGTTTCAATCAGGACGGTACTATCGCCACCCGTATGAAGCGGAAGGTCGTGCCCCTCATAGGTCGCCGTCGGCCTGGCCACTAACCATTCATCCCGGTTCGCCGCTCTCAATGATTGTAACAGCATCTGAACAGAGCGGCTATTGGCGGGCTCCACCAATACTTCCATTCGGAACGTTGGAGAAACCTCCAGAGTCTGCCGGGGCATCGTCTCGCGAGAAGACCTCTCCTTCGCCGATCCGGTAACGGGAACTCGAACATACGCACTGCCTCCCTCCAAAAGGCGATCCACCATGGTTTTTTTGCCCGCTCCCATGAGAGCGGCCGCCGCATGTTGGCAGTAGTAAGCATAGGGACAACTGCAGGAGGTATCTATTTCCCAGAGGCCCTCACCCTCCTGCCAGATGGAAATCTCTACCTCGTAATACTCGCCCTCCAAATCCTGCACTCGGGCGGCAAGCACTCCGCCGCCGTCCTCAAGGGATTCCCACGACATTTCCGAGACCCGGCGTTTCCGGGCCAGCTTGCTCCCGTCCTCTAGTACGAATCCGTCAAATCGCTCCTTCCACGCGCCACTAACGAGAAACTCGCGGAGGGATAAGTTCACGGCCATGGCGCGGAGCGGGCCTCGAAATCCCCGGGCCTCATGCCTCGAGTATGCCCGCGGCAGGTGGTCGCATCAAGTTCAGGAAGTGCCCTGGTCATGTCCTTACCGGTTATCTGCTCCACCCCTGCGCAAGGGCCTCGTCGTCTTATCGAAAATTTTCCCATCCTCTGTCATTCCCTCGTAGAGGAATTCATCTTTTTTCAGAGTCACCTTGATGAGATGCCTCAAGGCTTGCGCTTCCGCAAGATAGGTTCGCTTTCTCCAGTCCTTGGGAATGTTTCGGGTCTTCACGCCCCACGATCCATCGCCCATGTAAAGAATTCCGTCTTTATCGCTACGCTCACCCCCGACAATAGGATGAGTCCGCTTGTAGGTATGGTGATCATTCTCAAAAACGCAATCGACCTTGAACTGCTCGAACAGTGGGGCCCATTCCCTTCGGATATCTGTGGCGTCATCTTTTACTCCGGTCCCCCAGGCCGGGCGGTGATAGCAGACAAACTGCCGGGGAATAGCTAACCGGTTTCCGAGGACCCGCCCTAACCACTGAGTCTGCGCAGCGATATTAGCGGTATGCCCCGAGTCAACACCTATGAGGCTCAAGTAGTCCCCAAAATCGACAGTAAAATTCGCTCCCTCGGACTTTCCGGAAAAGAGACTATAGAAAAATGGGGCATCCTCCCTTCCGGGCGCGTTCTTGGGACGATATTGATATCCTTTCACCTCATGATTTCCGATTGCCACGACCATGGGAATGAGCCGGCCGTCGGGAGCAACCGCACATTTGTTCCAGGAGTCCAGCCAAACCCGCCACCGCCCGCCATCACTTCCATTCGCGTAGGCAAGGTCGCCTCCGAGCAGAGCAAAAAGAGGGTCTTCCTTTCCCGCTCGGAGGTTCATTGCGTCAAGCCATGCCCGTGTCCCATACATATCACCACCGGTCACAAAGGTGATTCCATCCTGAAAGCGAGCCGGGGCCGTTTCAAATTCCCACGGACCCAACGGGCGCCCCCACCGAATAATCTGGAACTCATAGCGGCTGGCGGGCTTGAGATCCCGGAGGTCCACGCTAAAGGCAAGGTCCTCTGTCTTTCCAAACGTTCTCTCTCGAATGGGGGCAGAGGACCATTCCCTCTCGCCCTTCTTCCGGTAGGAAAACTTATAGCGCGTGGCAGCTGGCTCATCGCCACCGATGCCTCCAATGCTGGCCCAGCCCGCCTCGGGAACTCCCCCCGCAAGATAGGCCCAGCTCGCTCCTTCCCGTATTACCGGATACAGCTTTCCGTTGGCCCGGTAATCGATCCGGGGGCGCAGGGTGAAGTCTGAACTATCGATATTTTCGTTATGGCCCTCAATCGCGATTACTCCCTTCTGCCCCGGGTTGGCAGGACCGATCTTGAAATACTCCCAAACCTCAGCCTCGTGCTTCTTAACTTTGCCAATGCTGGCGCCTGACCCCTCAACTCCTTTTCGAAGGACCTCCTTACCGTCACGGTAGAGAATAAATGCGTCATCATATCGAATTCCTACTGTCAACTCCGCCCCTCGTGGCGCTTTGGCCGGAACTTCATAGGCCCGGCGGATATATACCGAACGGTATTTCCCCCGCATCGCCTTGAGCACCGTCTGATCATCATCATCACCATAACCAAATCCGGCATCACCGAGCTTCCACTCTCCCCCCGGACGCTCATCGTTCGAGGCCGCCACCCAGTGAATCGACATCGTCGTAGTAGGGTCCTCATGCCACTCACAGATAGGGCCATATTCACTGGCATGGAGCGCGCTGATACCCAACGGAAGAAAAAGAAGGAGCAAGCTACGAATCACGGGATCTGGAAAATTAAGGTTCTCGGACTGTCGGCTCGCCAAGCCCTGTTGGCAATGGTCTAGAGCCACCAATTTAAAAATGATCCGGAATTCCACCAGTCATGTTTGCCCCGGACGGATTCTTCCCTAGGATTGCCCCATGTCCCGCGAAGACATCAAGCGCCTGACAGAACTGTCGTCCTGTGCGGGCTGAGCCTCCAAGCTCGGCCAAGCCGACCTTGCGCAGGTTCTGCGCGGGCT
>DFWB01000210.1 GCA_002380675.1 Akkermansiaceae bacterium UBA4145 | reverse complement strand
GCCGCCTCCTCGGTCGATCATCTGCTGGGCGCGGTTGTCAGTGGTATTGGGCCAGTCTGGAGTAATGTCGATTGTCGTGCCAAAGGCAGAGTAGCTCCGGGTGATGAAATCTGCGGTGATTTCGTGTCCGGCGTTGTAACTCTGGTAACCGGCCTGTGGGGCGGGGCCTCCGTCCTGGGTCGTCGAGCTGAAATCAATCAGGAGATTCTGGCCGAAGAGGGTTCCGCCCACTGTCGACGAGAGGAGGACGAAGAGAAGTCGCAAGGAGCGAGAGGATATTCTGGATTTCATGTGGATGGGGGAGAGTGAATCAACAGTCCCGAGGTTTGTGATGAATTTTGGGTAATGCCGAGAGGGGCAATTTTTGCTTTGCCTCTAAGGCTCAGTGAGTTTGCGAAGAATGTAAAGAGTGTGTCGAAGGAGTTGGTTTTCTCTCAGTGAAAGGCTTGGAAGGCCGGATATTTCCAAGTCCTGAAGGGGCGGGGCTTCTTACCTCCGCGTCACCTTTAATCGAAGGAATTTGCGTAGACTTGAATCGATGGAGGCTGATGACCGATAGGTGTCAGTGACAGTTCCATCGCCATGGTTGATTCGGGTAGTCAAAATGGCTTCTAAAGGAGACCAGGTTACGAGATCACTGGAGGTTTCCGCTTCGATGAGGGCGTCATCGGCTGTGAGGTTTCGAGTAAAGGTGAGCTCCAGAAATTCTTGCAGGCCCAAACCAGATCTGTCGTCGAGGATCACGAATCCGATGTTAAAAACGGAGCCGTCCGCGGGATTTTCGTCGCTTCTGGCCAGGGCGTGTTCAAAGAAAGCGGTTCGGCCATCCCGGTCGCTGTCTCTGTCGGGATCTCCAATAAAGGCTACTGTGTCAGTGTCTCCGGGTGACCCTCCGAGAGAGGCGCTCCCGCGCCAGTTCTGAGGAAGGGAGTGATCTGGATTCGTAGAGGGAGAGATAAGCACGAGTGCGTATCCCATTCCATCCGGGCTCTCTGGCCAGGGATTTCGATCCCTGTAAGCGAAGCGACGGATGTCGTTGCCGCTGCCGTCTTTCACCGCGATTTCCTCGCCGCTGTTAGAGAGGTTTCCGGTGAACACTCCGGGTGCAATCGTGATTCCGGCGGTTGGATAGGTCGCAGCGAAAACGCTCTGGTTCTTGACGATCACTGCGCGTTCGAGAGGGGCCAGAGAGAAACCTGTGGGAAATTCGTAACTGAGACCTGCATCGAAGTAGACGTTTGTCAGGTCGATTGATTCTTGGTCGCTGATATTCATCAATTCGATGTATTCTGAGTCTTCTCTCGCTCCGACCGGGTTATACATTATTTCTGAAACGGCCAGGTTCGCAGCGGACGCGGATCTCCCTACGACAAAAGACGCTTGAGTCAGGGCGGACCATTCCCCGCCGCTCAGAATGCGCGCGCTGACTGCGCCGGTCTGTGTCAGGGCTACGGGGGCAGGGGGTTCAGCAGGTTTCAGTGCGGTGAGTTCGACGTCGATTCCCATGTCTCCGCTTCCGCTGCTCGACTGGTGCACCTCGACTGCAAGCACATTGGCGCCATTTCTGAGTAGGCCGGGTTCCAGTGTGTAAACAATCTGGTTTACCGTATTCTCAGCCGCTCCTGTGGTTCCCGTTGAGGCCACATCAAGAGCGCTGACCGTTCCTCCCGGCATGTTCGTGCGTCCGATCTCGCGGCCATTGAGATAGAGAATCGCTCCATCATCGCGCTTCACGCCAGCTGTCAGGGTGTCGTAACCATTGGCATCGTCGACATTGAAATGCTTTCGAAAATAGATGGTGAGATGCCGGTTGCCTGAGGGGCCAATGTCAATAATTGTAGCCAGAGATTCTCCATTAATATCGGAAACCGAGTCGCCGCCCAGCATTGCTTGGCCGGTGGACCATGTTTCGTCAGCAAAATCAGGATGTTTCCAGTCTGTGGAGTCGTAGGATTTATGACCAATTACCACATTGCTACTACTCAGTCGTGCTCCGGTGTCCAAAAAATGCCAGCCTGAATCCTCAAAGGGGAAGAGGGTGTCTACCGATACTCCCGTGGGGATAGATGTCGCAAGGGGGTTTGCCGCTCCACCGGCCATTCGCGGATCACTGCCGTCCAAGGTATAGTAAATGGTTCCCGTTGCGCCGGTTATTCCTAGTTCGAAGCCGAGGGGTGCTTCGCCGCCAAATTGGCTGAATCGAGGTGCGTCGATGGAAGGAAATAGGTTGTTTGCTCGTAATTCCCGGATGATGGAGCGTGAGTCGTTCTGATCGTGAAGGGTAGGAATGTAGTTGTTTACTACGTTGTCGCGCTCGACCAGCCAATGCTGTTCCCGGGTGAAGTAAATTGGGCGATTAATCGTTGGCGGGTAGTAGTCAGCATCGATATTTGTAGATGATCCAGGAGTGTCTCCATAAGGCGTAGTGGCCTGGGTGTCTCCCCAGCGAGCTGACTCGGCCACGATGGCCTTATCGATTCGGTTGGCGATTGATAAATATCGGTTGGCCGATTCTGTTTCACTTAGTGCCCCGCCGTTAAACAAGTGCTTTTGCGCTCGGTCGGCCAAGAGCATACGGAACTCGGCATTCTGCCGAAGACGTTGGAAGGGAGATCCCACCCCTCTGCTATCGCCGTAG
Source organism: Akkermansiaceae bacterium UBA4145 (assembly GCA_002380675.1). Lineage (GTDB taxonomy): Bacteria > Verrucomicrobiota > Verrucomicrobiia > Verrucomicrobiales > Akkermansiaceae > Roseibacillus_B. The sequence goes on along the minus strand of DFWB01000210.1, from coordinate 50 downwards.
CGATTCCACGAATATTTATCGAGGACGATTTCCTGGTCCCAGCACCAGAA
>DFWB01000132.1:6648-8641 GCA_002380675.1 Akkermansiaceae bacterium UBA4145 | reverse complement strand
CTTGGAAAACTCAATTTCGCCTCGGGTAGGATCCTGCTCATCATGTATAAATGGAGAGGGTGTTTGCCCCCCACGTTCGCCTTTATCAGCGTTCTCCAGCAACGACGCCTCGTCACTTCCGATATGGGATGACTGATATCCATGATCGGCACTCCTTGAGCGAAATGGCCGTGGTGGACGCTCCTCGTCCTGATACCTTGCGGGTGGGCTCTGGTCGACTGGAGCCTCGTCATCCGAAAAATTTGTAGGGCCTGATGGATATCCTTCATCTATATCCTTCTGCTCAAAAGGAGTTGGAAATGCGGGGGAAGGGCCATCTGTGGCCGGCATCACAACCTCGAAGGGGCTAGACATCCCTACTGAATGCTCCGCGCTGCCTGACAACGGGTCTTCGGTCGATGCCGACGCTCTCTCGCCGAACTCCGGCGCAGGGATCATAGGACTCTCAAAGGATTGCTGCCCCGATGCTTCCGGGGTGAGCACAGGGACATCCTCGTCCAAGACCTTCTCAGCGTAAGCCTCTTGACGTTTGTGACTTGCTTGCCGAGGCCCCTCGGCGTGAACCTCTGCAAGCGGGTTGGCTCCAACGTCCTGAAGTTCCGAACGTGTGTCACTTGCTGAATCCGGCACACTATTCTCAACCTCTTTGACCTCTTTCGCCTCCGGGATGGGGTGTTCCAACTCAGCCCAAGCCGAGGAGGCCAGCTCTACAATACGTCTGGGATAAAGAGGTTCACCTGATGCGCTCCAGTCGATCTTTCCGAGGACCTCAGCGGCCCGCTTTCCTGCTCTTGCACTGATAATAGCTTCAACCTCCTCGGCGGTGAGGGCCTCAAGGGTGACCCGGTAAGCCAGCAAGCGATCGGCGAGACCCCCGGGAAGGTTAGGCAGGAATGAGGATGCCCAAATATCATCGTTAACGCTAAGGATAGCGATCGCCCCTGGGCAGGACTGCGAGATGTTTGAAAGAAAAGAAGCAAGTGCCAGGGCGTCCTGTGGAGAGGTTGATAAACCCTCGGTATCGTCAACAATCAGAACGGGACACGCGACCGTGCTGATCAGGCTGAGGAGACCGTGAAGCCGCTCCTCAGCTGTGGAGGAAGATTGATTCTGCAGGTCGTTACGGAAAATGGTTTCGAAAAGCAGCCGAGCGCGTTCGACATTATCGGGTGGCGTTGTCGCAAATCGAAAAAGAAGCTCAACCCAGTAAGAGGCTTCCCGAAGGCTTGCTCCACTGATCCGCGCAAGCTCAGCAGCAAGTCTGGGACCAAGAACCTCAAAATTTGTTTTCGTCCAATGGGCAGTAACGGCCCCGTCATAGTGAAAGTCAAACGTCTGGGCCGGGTTATCCCGAAGGCTCTCAAGAGCGCTTTCCCGATCTTGGCAAGGCACCTCCCCGGATGCAACGAGAGGCTCCAACCCGAGGGCGAGGACCTCCCGGGCAAGCAAATCTAATTGTGTGAGGGTCGCACTCTCAGAAACTACTTCACACAGAGATTGGAGAACATATTCCAAGACGTGAGCCGCATCGGTAGTCCGGCCATTCGTAAGTTGGATACGAACAAAACGGTGACTCTCTCCAAGGTCGGTGGCAATCGATTGCAGGAGAGTAGTTTTTCCATACCCAGCTCGTGGAGCCTGTAACAATATCACCCGCCCTTCTCCCTGTGAGCCCTCACGAAGGTAGGACTTGAGAAGATCTCGAGCGGATTGATTAATCGAAATGACAAGATCTTGGGGGTCCCGCCCGAATACCTCGAAACGGCGGCTAAACGGGTCAGAAACACTCATCGACATGGAAGCGAAACGATCGCCCGGTAGCCTAGTGATACCTGTTCATTCCAGACAAGCTTGAATGCTGTGAACAAGATGAGATTCAAATGTGAAGAACCTGTCAGCAACAGGGCAACCAATCCAAGAGGCCGATGTGCCTTTTCTCTATGATTTACTGTCCGACTGATTGGCCCTCGTTTTTAAAGAGGGCCTCAGACTC
>DFWB01000132.1:5290-6367 GCA_002380675.1 Akkermansiaceae bacterium UBA4145 | reverse complement strand
ACTGTCCGACTGGTTGACCCTCGTTTTTAAAAGGGGCCTCAGACTCAACTGGCGAAGCCTGCAGTCTTTTCAGAAAATCATCATTGGGCTGATCCAGAGAGCCACTCAACTGGAGCTCGGTCCAGCAGTAGCCCTGAGCGGGCTGGCTGAAGGAAGAGTATCGCGGTTGATCCAGCGTCTTCATCATCAGCGCCTCTGGAACCCCCAGCCGTAACTCACCACTCATCTCCTCATCTTCGACTACAATTGTCCCGGTTAAAACCATGTGGGAACGAATCTCGTAGCGCAAATTCTCAATGGTGAGTTGATTAAGATTCCGCCGCAACACTCCTGAAATAGTACCACCCTCCGGTCTCGAATAATGCTCCTTCCTGAGTATCGAGGCGAGGCCCCCTAAAAACCTGAAGCCCTCGATCGAGCTATCCTTTCCCGTGAAGGCCACTTCCACCTGAGCGTTCATCTCCGTGCCAGAATTGACAGATATAGCACCGCTCGAAGAGTCAACACGAGCGCTCAGCATTCTTCCGAGACTTTTCTCACCCAACAATTGCTCGAGCGGGAACTCGGTTAGGTCCACATCAAAACTCGACACGCCTTCTTCGGCGATCGACTGAACTCCTTTAAAAACCGCCTTTCCTCCGTCCTCACTTTGCGTTCGAAGGGAAACAAGATGAAAGCCGCCATCATGCCACTCTCCAAGACCATTTTGAACCTTCAGCTCGCACCAGTTTCCAAAGCGAAGAAATCCTCCGCTAAGCTGGAACTGCATTCCCCCGTTCCTGGCACGCTCCCTTACCACGAGCTCAGAATCTCGAATCTGCAAGGCGGCCTCCTTGGAGTCCATCCCATATTCAAGATCGAACTGGTTGCACCGGTAGTGCCCGAAACTGAAAAAATCCTCGGGCTCAACTGTCCGAATCACACTCGGGCTTCCACTGACTGGCCCCAGTCGCATTGTGGCGGTGCGCGCATACATCTCAGGCCCTTCAAGTCGGGACCGGAAAAAGCTGGAAAGGTTCAGACGGGTTTCCAAGTCTGCAAGGGTCAGGGTGCGAGTCATGCCCCCCCGGGGCCACG
>DFWB01000132.1:0-5022 GCA_002380675.1 Akkermansiaceae bacterium UBA4145 | reverse complement strand
GTTTCCAATTCTGCAAGGGTCAGGGTGCGAGTCATCCCCCCCCGGGGCCACGTCATCTCCACCGATTGAACCCGAGTTTTGATGGGATTGACTGAGAGGTCATTGATTCTTACGGCCGCACCAGAAGCAGAACGTAGGCTTGCCGCAATATCTTCCCGAAAACCCCTGCTATTGAAACGCGCCAGCATCGTCACGATGGAGATTCCACCAACCACAACCAGTAAGATAAGGGCTATCACAGCATAGAGCCCATATTTTCTCCGGTGGACTGGCTTGGCCTTTCGCTTACTTTGTTGCGTGCGCCGTTTCCTTTTCCGCACTCTCGTTACCTGGGAACCGTCCGCGCGGGTAACTAATTCCTTGTCGCGAGTTGCCGACTGTTTCTGCTTCCCCTTCTTAAGCTTCTCCATCATTTCCTCGACGGAGTAGCTACGGGGTTCGGAGTCCTTTGACATTACTCTGCGCCGAGCTCGTTGATTACCCTAGCGGCTGACGGGTTGCCCGGACGGATCCTCAAGACGGACACTCACCAAAATGACGTAAGCGTCTTTTAGTGAAGTTTGCGACTGTGACTTAAAATAGCGACCGATTAGCGGGATCCGGCTCAGAATTGGCGTCTCATCTTCAACGCTGATCTGGGAACTTCTGAGCAAGCCGCCAAGCACTACCGTTTCGCCCTGATAAATGGACAGCGTTGAATTTCCCCGGATCGTGCTGAAAACGGGCATGAGGATGGCATTTTCGGTGAGCACCCCGAATGAGCCCCCGCTAAGCGCGCCCCCGGTAGGATCGAAGACCGAGCTACTGCTTCCCCCCAAAATAGGTGTTCCATAGTTAATGAAGCCGTCAAAGTCCCGTATCTCAGGTTTGATGGAGACCTCAATCACCCCATCGTTCCCCAGTTGAGGCAGAACCTCGAGCATACAGCCAAGATTAGTGGTCTCGAAAGCTGTCGGATGCGCTGGTGTCACAGGAGTGACGCCAGCTGCCTGCTGAACAAACCCACCATCTGCATCCTGCCCAAAATTGCCACCGACCTGATTGGGGAGTTCCGGCGGCTCGTATTCCGTTGGGTAGATAAACTCGCGAACCGACTCAATTGTCGCGCTTTGACCGGAGCGCGTTATGACCGTCTTCTTAGTCATTAGATCGAGCCCCTTATGCTGACCGACACCACGCATCAGCATTCCAACCGTATTATTATTGGCGATACCGGTCGCAAAGATAGCTCCCGGAGCCCTCAACTGGGAGTTCTCTACTGATGTCCGGGCAATAGCACCATCAATACTATTCGTGTCGGTGGCAAGATTGCCGCTACGATTACCAGCGGTAATCGGCCGGAATGGAGCCGCTGCAGTGGGAGTTCCATTGCCGACCGTCCCTCCACCAAGAAAGAGCTCGTTAGTGACCTCCTGAGCGCCATCAAGCAACCAGTCGAACCCGAGCTCTTCAAGTCGCTGTTCGGTGGAACGGATGATTCGAGCCTCCACGATAATCATCACCGGTTCCGCATCCACAATAGAGTCCACAATCACCTCAACCAAAGCCATGTTAGTCTCGGTATTCTTGACCGAGAGAATCGAAGATTGTGTCCTGTAGAGGGCACTGGCGCCGGGGGGGAAATTGACCCCTTTCTGTTTCAGGTAATCTTGGGCGCTCAACCGCTTCACAAGGCCCCTCTCGGGCGCATCGTTCCCCGCAAAAGGATCGGCATCAGCGCCACCTGCCTCCCCGCCCAGATCTTCTCTGCTGAGAAAATCTGGAGGCATCTTGAATTGCCGGAAAACTAACTCATCACTGATAACCCCCGCAGGGCGAATCACTACCGCATATTCATCAATGCGGGCTTGGGTTCGAGTCGCTTCCAGAACCAAATCCAGCACCTTGCGCATTGGGACATTCCGCAACTTTAAGCTGAAGGTTGTTGTCTCGATTGATCTCGCCCTTACCTCGTCCGCGTTGCCCAACTGAATCACAAACGCAATACCCTTTCGAGAGTCATCCAACTCATTGACATCAAGAGCGGCTGCCTGCTGCCTCAGGAAATCGATGGCCTCTCCCAATCGAACCTGATCCATATCCACCACAGGGATGATCATCGAGGCGAGCTTCTCGGATGCCGATGCACCGAAGCGAGCTCCGTCTCTCAAGGCTCCGAAGTCCGCATCTGCCAGTCCGCTGACTCCCTTCGGTATGGGGGATACCCAAGCCTCACCCACATCGCTGAGCAATTTGGCCCGAGCCTCACCACGGGCGGTCTCCGAATACTCTACCTTCTGCGCATGCACTCTTTCCATGCCTTGCCTTGCTGCAGAATTGTGAGGATCAATTGTCAGGACCTGCCCGTAAACAACCTGTGCCCGATCAAACTGTCCAAGCTCCACAAACCCCTCAGCCTCGGAAAGGTAACGCCGAACCTCTTCGACTTTCTTCGCGTGCTCTGGCGTAAGGGCAGGATTGTTTCGAATCGGATCTCCCAGACGGGCCATCATCTCCCTCGCACCTGCGTGTTTTGGGGCAACTCCGGACTCCAGCACAGAATCGAGCAAAGCTGCCGCCTCGGGGTAGTCTCCAACCTTGGCAAGCTCCCGGGCACGCTCTACCGAGGCCTGTGCAAACCGTTCTCGAGCAGCCGATTTAAGACCGGCAGTCGCTTCGCCACCGGGGAACAGGTCAAATGCCCTCGCGAATTCGGTGACCGCGGTCGCGTAGTCCGCTAGTCTGTAAGCCTTGTCTCCCGCCAAGAGTGCCTGCTGGGCCTGCTGGGTCACCTGGGCCCGTCTCCCAAGCTCACGTTGGACGATCTCTGAGTCGTCTGCACGACAGGTCAACGACCCAAGTAACAGAGCCGAAAACATCGCCACTAAGGTGGAGATATCGCCCATGAGGCTGCGGCAGGGCCAAGGGGTAGACTGGGGGGCGGGTCTGATGCGGAGTTTTCTACCGGAGGATGCCCCTTCCGTCAGCACAAAAATCAGGATGAAACTACCTATATTACCCATCGAAAGCCATAGCGCTACCCCCTAAAGACTAGCCTAGACCCATAAGAGGAATGACGGCGCCTCCCCCCGGGCTTAGTCCGATCCAGAAGATCGAATTGGCGCTGTAGACGTTTCAGACGGATCTTGAGAAATTGATTACGTAGATGCCATGTCAATGTGTTCATACGAACACCATAAGAGGCCTCGTCCCTTTGTCAACCATTCATCGACAATCATGCCCTAACCACCCGGTCTACAGCGTGCTTGGTAAGAATATTCCCCTTAGCTCCACGGCCCTTTACCCCGATTTCGCCAAATTGGAACTCTCTGGAGACATTCCTGAGCCTAAGGGCAGGTTTAAGATGTACGATAACGGTATTGGCATCACTGTCGCCCAGATCCTCATGCACTGCAAAGTAGAGAACACGGGTCCCAGCTGTCCCCTTCCCTAATTCATAAATCTTGTCTCTGGTCACGCCTCCAACGCGGAAGCGCTTTGCCAACACCGGACCATCACGACCTTCCCGGTAAATCATAGAATAAATTTTTTCCTCGGTCTTCCGAAAAATCGCGACGTGAACAGGCCGTTTTCCAACAAAGGCCTTATCTGCGACCTTGAGAACTCTCATTTTCGCATCTTGGGAAACCGCAATGAGATCATCGAGTCGAGAGCACTTCTCCACCGAGCGCTCCTTTTTCAGTGAGATCCCGGCAAATCCATTCTTCTCGTCGACATAGAGCGTCTCGGTGGCCGCTACTACCTGGCTTCGGTCGACCCGCTCAAACTCACCCTCATCCGTCCGCGGCTCCTTCCCACTTCCATATTTCTTGCGAAGATTCTCGTAGTAACGAATAGCATAACGAGTAAGTCCTCGAAGGTTCTTTTCGGTCTCCTCGATCGCATTCTCCAAACCCTTGATTTCCTCGTCCGCTCGGAAACTGTCATACTTGGAAATCCTTTTGATCCGTATCTCGGTCAGACGAACAATATCATCCTTGGTAACCGCACGCCGAAAGCGCTTTGCATAAGGTTTGAGTCCTCGCTCAATAGCGTCGATGACGGCCTCCCATGTTTCACATTCCTCGATGTCCCGGTAAATCCTCTTCTCAATAAAGATCTTCTCGAGAGAACTGAAATGCCATTTGTCCTCCAATTCTTCCAATTTGATCTGAAGCTCCTGCTTCAGTAGATCCTTCGTCTGGAATGCGGATCGTTTCAGAATTTCACTGACGCCAAGGAATTGCGGTTTGCCGTCAGCGATGACGCAGGAGTTCGGTGAAATACTGGTCTCACAATCGGTAAACGCAAAGAGCCCATCGCGAACGGACTCTGGGTCGCTACCGGCCGAAAGGTGGATAAGAATATCCGCCTCGTCAGCGGTATTATCCTCAATTCGGGATATCTTGATTTTCCCCTTTTCCTGCGCGGCCACAATCGAGGCCTGCAGCGAGGTGGTGGTCGTTCCCCACGGGATTTCAACGATTTTGAGGAGATTCCGTTTCACTACCTCGATTTTTGCCCGAACCCGGACCCGCCCCCCGCGAAGGCCGTCATTATACTCACTAGCGTCCATCAGCCCGCCTGTCGGGAAGTCAGGAACTATCTCCACCTTCTGCTTCCGCAGGGCCCGGATACACTGCTCGATCAGCTCGTTAAAATTGTGGGGCAGAATCTTACAGGCGAGGCCAACCGCGATACCCTCACCTCCATGCGCCAATAAGAGGGGAAACTTCATTGGCAGAGTGACCGGCTCCCTGTTACGGCCATCGTAGCTCTGTGCCCATTCCGTAGTCTTTGGATTAAAAGCAACCTCTAAGGCAAAGGGAGTAAGCCGCGCTTCTATATAGCGCCCAGCGGCAGAAGGATCTCCTGTCAGCACGTTTCCCCAGTTTCCCTGGGTATCGATGAGAAGATCCTTCTGTCCCATACCGACCAACGCGTCCTCAATCGCCGTGTTGCCGTGGGGATGATATTTCATCGTATCACCCACAATATTAGCGACCTTGTTGTAGCGCCCATCCTCCATTTGACGCATGGCGT
>DFWB01000085.1 GCA_002380675.1 Akkermansiaceae bacterium UBA4145 | reverse complement strand
CAAGATGCTCGAATGGTTAACGCTCAGCATGCGCTCCACGAATCCCCCTGTCTTCGAGGCGGTTATTACTGATGTTCGCCAGATAGGATTGATGGTCGAAGCCCTCGATATTCTACAGAGAGGATTAATCAGAAGGGATCATTTTCCGGACGGGAGCTGGCGCCTTGAGCGCCATCGAATGCGATATGCTACCCCAACGGGTGCGGAGCTCTGTCTGGGTGAGCTCGTCCGGGTTCGAGTAGCTCACGTTAATATTGAGCGGCAGCAGGTGGATTTCTGCCTTGTGGAGGATTGATAGGAGAGAGGTGTGGAGATGCCTTTCTGGTAGTTGGGAGCAAATATGGGACACGCTCTGCGCTGCGATCCGGCATGCGCGTCAGAGCGGAATTTGGAGAGGGGTTCTTTTTGAAAGGCGCGCTCGTTCTGTTTCGAGAGATTTGTGTCCTCTTCGGGTGATATTTCGAATGAACCAGTCACCGAGCCCAAAAGTTCTTTTCCTGTCTGTGGGAAGACGCCATATCTCTTCCGTCATGAAACAGACAATGCTGCTTGGAGCAGCTCTCCTACTTCCGCTCACGTTATCTGCTCACCCGCACAAGGGGAGTGCCCCGCAGGGGAAAGTCCTCACTGTAGCGGTAGCCACCGGATCCGGTAAGCACACTTACAAGAACGTCCCATGGTGGGGCATGGCAGAAAGTCGAGGGGTCGGAAGCACCAATGGAGGAGTTGCCATCGACAAGGCCGGAAAAATCTATTTCAGCACGGATACGGCGAAGGGGATTTTGATTTACGATGAGAAGGGAAAGCAGATCGGGCAGATAGGCCCTGGAAATATCCATGATCTCTTCATCAGGGAAGAAGCAGGCCAAGAATACATCTGGGCCTCTCACACGGCTGGAAAGCGGTTGGTGAAAATGACTCTCAAGGGTAAAGAAGTTTTCCAGATTCCCAACGAAAAGACTGTTGAAGTGAAAGGAGGATGGGGAGGAGTAACCGCAGCGGATATTGCTCCTGATGGATCAATTTTTGTGGCTCTTGGTTATGGCTCGAACTTCATCCACAAATTTGATGGAGAAGGAAAATGGATCAAGACCTTTGCTGGTCGGGGGAAGGGTGCCGGGCAGTGTAATACGGCGCACGGCATGGCTGTTGATCACCGCTTCGACCCTCCTCGCATTCTGGTAGCAGACCGGGAGAATGGTCGCCTGACTCACTGGGATCTGAATGGGGAGTGGATTGGAGTAGCCGCAACGGGGTTGAGGAGGCCGACAGATCTTGCTTTCCGAGGAGATGCCGTGGCCGTAACAGAACTGGCTGGGGGCGTGAAGATTCTTGATAAGAAAGGAGAAGTGATCGCGCTGCTTGGGGAAAATCCAAATCCTGGACAGCGAGGAAAAAACGGCGTTGCTCTTAATCAAGCTCAGCCGGGGCATTTCACCGCTCCCCATGGGCTGGCATATGACCCCTCAGGCAACTTATATGTTCAGGACTGGAATCGGTTTGGACGAATTACAAAGTTGGTGAAAGTGAACACATCGGAGCAATGAGCAGTATTCCCTTAGAAGATAATTTCGATGACGTTCTTGGAAAGGCGCTGCGGGGAACTGGTATCCCTGACGGCGTTCTTGAGTTTCTGACCGGGGTTCCGGAGGCGACAATTGGGAAACTTAAGGAGGGACATTTTGAAGAGGAGGCTCTCCGACGGGTCGCTTCCCCTCTGGGTCTTGATGCAGACGCCCTCGTCGAGCGCGCAACAAATTCATGGCGCCCTGAACCGGTTCAGATTGAGGGACTGCGTCAGTTCAACACGGATTTCGATGATATGACCGTCAACAATTACCTTGTCTGGGATCCATCCTCAAAAGCAGCGGCGCTTTTTGATACCGGCACTGATGCGAGTAAGGCCATTGCAACAGCAGTGGAGCTTGGTCTTGAGCTGGGGCAACTTTTTCTTACCCACACCCATCTGGATCACATTGTCGACCGGGCTGCGGTAGAAGCCCATAACGACGATTTGCGAACTTACATCAGCGCATTGGAGCCAGTGGCAGGAGCGGTGCGGTTCCAGCCCGGAGATTGTTTCACGGTTGGAGCATTGCAGATAAGCACGCGACTGACCAAGGGGCACTCACCGGGCGGAATAACTTACGTAATTGAGGGGCTTGAGCGTCCGGTCGCGATAGCCGGTGACGCTCTTTTTGCGCAATCCATGGGTGGAGGAATGATTTCCCATCAGGATGCATTGGCCACCAACAGGTCTGAGTTGTTTACCTTGGCGGACCATACGGTCGTCTGCCCCGGGCACGGACCAATGACCAGCGTGGGAGAAGAAAAAGCCCACAATCCTTTTTATCCAGAATTCAAGTAACGTATCAAAGAACATATCCAATGAGCCAAAAAGTAGCATTTGTCGGAGTGGGACGCATGGGAGCCAATATGGCTCGCCACCTGCAACTTGACTGTGGTCACGATGTGACCGCGGTCTACGACATCAACAAGGAAATCTCTGCCGCACTGGCGGAGGAATTATCGGCAGAGAACTGCAGCACGCTGGCAGGAGTTACCGCCGCCGCCGATGTCATCATCACCGTAATAACGAATGATGATGCGATGCGGGCAATTTACTTTTCTGAGGGAGACAATCTTCTACAGGAAGCGAGTGGTAAGACCTTTATCAATTGCGCAACTCTGTCGCCCGCGGCACATCAGGAGGCCTACGAAGCCGGGAAACAAGCGGGGGCCTCTGTTCTTGAGGGAGCCATGGCGTCGAGTATCAGTCACGCCAGAGAAGGAAATCTCTACCTCATGATTGGTGGGGATGAGGAGGTTTTTGATTCCAACAGGGCACTGCTGGATGATCTGTCCCTCAATCTCCGATATTGTGGCGCGGCAGGGCAGGCAGCGAAGGTGAAGGCCCTTGTGAACATGGTGATGAACATCAACACGGCTGGCTTGGCGGAAGGTCTCGGTCTTGCCTCAGCACTCGGATTGGATTTGCCCATGATGTGCGAGATATTCTCCCAGACGGGGGCCAACTCACGGGTTCTGGAGACAGACTCCGAGGACATGATTGACCGGGATCATGAGTGCTGGTTTTCCGCAGAGCATGCCGCGAAGGATTCGGGCATTGCTCAATCGCTTGCTGCGGATGCCGGGCTGAGCTTGCCAGTCAATGATGCGACCAAAAAGCAGTATGAGAAGATGACAGCCGAAGGGCTGGGTGACCTCGATAAATCCGGTATCGCTGAACTGACGTTTCCCGGGCGTCACGGAGGTTAGAACTTTCAGTCTGGCATTACCTTGCCAAGAAAAGAGCCCCGCCATAAGCGGGGCTCTTTGTGATTATCTTAAGAAGAATCTAAAGGACTTAACCGGCGATCTCCGAGCCGTGAAAGTCATTCCAGTCCTCGAGGTTGTTGAGATTTACAGCATCGAGAATTCCCGCGTCGGCCGCGAGGCCCACTGCGCTGAGAATGCCGTTGCGAGTGTCGTCATCATGGTTGTAGCCATTGACCGCTGCGTTGTGAGCGGCAACCTTGTCGGCGTCGAAATTTCCGTTGGCCTGACACCATGCCTCGCATGCGACGTAGTTTGGCTTTTCGGCTGAGACGTAGTCGAGGAAGGCTTGACGCTCGATTCCGAGGGCGTCGAGTGTCATCTGGTCAAAGCCGGCACCCGCTGCGGGATAATCGGAATGAAGCTTGCCTGCGGCATCAAGCGAAGCTTTCTGCCAGAGGCGCGGAAGATGCTGAACACCGAGAGGTCCTGCGGTGCCTGAACTGATAGTTGGGATAATGCTCATAGTTTT
>DFWB01000179.1 GCA_002380675.1 Akkermansiaceae bacterium UBA4145 | reverse complement strand
CACCTCGCAGAGAGCCGATAGCAATGGGCTGAGTCTTGGCACTTTTTTAAAGAACTCCGCAGCTTCCTCTGCGGTCAAATCCAGGATATCAGCAATACTGCGACCTTTGTAGGTCACCTCCAAGGTCTCTCGATTGTATCGCCTCCCACCGCAGGAGTCACAGGATACGAAGGCATCATTAAGAAAATGCATATCGATGCGTAGCGCACCTCCTCCCTGGCATTTTTCGCACCGTCCTCCCTTGATATTGAAACTGAAACGACCCGCACTGTAACCTCTCTGCCGGGAGAGAGGAAGCTGAGCGAACAAGGCTCTGATATGATCAAATGCACCTGTGTATGTCGCAGGATTAGAGCGGGGAGAGCGCCCCAGTGGAGCCTGATCAACAACAACCAGTCGCCCAATATGTTCCACACCCTCAACTCGGTCATGATCACCTGGAGCTGCTTTGGCGCCCTGCAAGGTTCTTGCCAATGACCGTTTCAGAATGTTGTCCACCAGCGTGGACTTCCCACTCCCACTCGGCCCAGTCACAGCCACCAGCATTCCCAGAGGAATTTCCACATCCACATTTTTCAAATTATGTTCCCGGGCTCCCCTCACACTGATGCGCCTTTCAACTCCCAGAGGATTTCCTGCGCGATTACTCTTAGCTGAATACCGCCCCATGCCTCGCAACCAGCGACCCGTAGGCGAATTTTCCTCCGCCATCACATCTTCAAGACTCCCCACTGCAATGAGCTCACCACCGTGCATACCAGCACCGGGACCCAACTCAATAATGTGATCCGCGGACCGGATCATATCCTCATCATGCTCGACCACAACGATCGTGTTGCCCAGATCCCTCAACGACTCCAAGGCTCCAATTAAGCGGGCATTATCCTCCGGATGAAGTCCAATGCTTGGTTCATCAAGGACATAAAGGACTCCCGAGAGTCCTGCTCCCAGCTGAGTAGCCAGTCTGATCCGCTGGAACTCTCCCCCCGACAGGGTAGACGCACTCCGGTCGAGCGCGAGGTATCCCAGTCCGACCTCCCGCAGAAAGCGCAATCTTCGACAGATTTCCTCCGCGATCGGGCGCACCGCTCCTTCACGGTCATCCGGGATTTTTAACTCTTCCATCCATTCGGTAGCTTCCTCGATCGGAAGCCCACAGAATTGATCAATCCCAAGCATGCACCCCTTTCCTCTATTTTCCAATTTCACAGCAAGAAACTCCTTCCGTAAACGCCGCCCATGACATGCCTGACAACTACGGGTTGTCATAAAACGCCCCATGTGCCCTCTCAGGGAGTCACTTCCCGTCTCCTCATATAATCGCTCGACGTCCCGACATATCCCGCGAAATTCGACTTCCCGCGAGAAAACCCTCCCTCTGGACTGTAAACGTACGGGAATCTGCATTCCCCCAGTGTCGTGGAACAGGGCGTTCCTGAATTCCTCGGACAGGTCATGAAAGGGAGTATCGACCGAAACTCCAAAGTATTGAGCTAATCCCTCCACCCGCTCTTTTTGCCAGCTTATATCTCTCCCGCCCTTTTTAGGCAGCTTAACCGCACCTTCACTCAACTTCTTCTGCCGATCAGGAACGACGAGATCGGGATCACAGAATTGCTCACTTCCGAGTCCATGACATGTCCTGCAGGCACCCTTGGGACTGTTGAAGGAAAAGTGCCGTGGACTCAATTCAGGCACTTCGAAGCCCGTCCTCGGATTACGGAAACTCGTCAGAAACGATAGATCCTCCCACTCTCCTGACTCGGACACCTGCAGTGATGCGATTGCTTCCGCGCCACAAATCCGTAAGGCCGTTTCAACCGAGTCTGCCAACCTGCTGTCAACTCCTTCACGTATTACCAGTCGATCCACCACTACCTCAATTTTGTCGATCTGAGTTTCCCCTGCCGTCGGCCAGCGCGCTTCTGCCTCCTCCACCTCAAGAAGAGCGCCGTTTACTCTCATCCGAACGAATCCCTGTCGCTGCAGATCTGCAACAAGGGCCGGCATGTCCATTGCAGCCTCCGGATCGATCGGAGACAGCAGCACAACCTTTGTCCCCTGAGGTCTATCCATCAGGCTCTGCACGACGTCTGCGGGCATCATACGCTCCAGTGGCTCTCCGGTTTCCGGATCATGAGGAACTCCGATGGCTGCATATAGAACACGAAGATAATCGTGAATTTCCGTGGCTGTCGCGATAATCGAGCGCGGGTTGGCACCAGCTCCACGCTGCTCAATCGCAATTGCCGGGCTGAGTCCTTCGATCGCATCCACTTCAGGCTTATCCAGCTGATCGAGAAACTGCCGCGCATAAGTGCTGAGACTCTCAACGTAGCGCCTCTGGCCCTCGGCATACAGAGTATGAAAAGCGAGGCTTGATTTACCGCTCCCGCTCAATCCTGTGACTACAACAAGCTTTCCCCTAGGAATATCGAGATCGATATTTCGAAGGTTATGCTGCCGTGCTCCTCGGATTCGAATTGCATCCACAGGAACATTCTGGTCCACAAATCCAAAAAGCTGAATACCGAAATCGACCTTCGACATTCACCCTCCAACCTTCATCATCGAGCCGTGCTGCAACTTCTGGACAGCTTTCTTTCCCCCAACCAAGCCTCCTTGAAGGTCTGTGGAGTGACAACCTCGAATGATGCGAATGAACTCGCTCGAGTGGGAGTATCCGCCCTCGGCATCAATTTCTGGCCCGAAAGCAGGCGCTATTGCACTCCTGAGCACGCACGTCACTTTCTTCCCTCCCTTAGTGATCGAATCCTAAGGGTGGGGGTTTTCGTCAATGCGAACCCGGATCTTCCCCGCAGACTTCAGGATGAAGGATTGATTGATGTCGCACAGTTTCATGGTGATGAAGATTATTCTTACTGTGAAAGATATTCCCGGGAAGGCCTGCCCTTTTTCAAGGCGATCGGAGTTGGGGATCAATCTGACGTCCCCTCAGCGCTCCAATACAACGCTACGGCTCTCCTCCTTGATGCTCACGCTCCGGGCGTCTATGGGGGCACTGGACGAACCATCGACTGGAACACCGCAGCTAGTTTCGTGGAAGACCAATCGGCTCCTCCCATCATTCTCGCCGGGGGCATTACTGCGGAGAATGCCGCTGAGGCGCTGCTAACCTGCCAGCCCTGCGCCCTCGATATCGCCTCGGGAGCGGAATCTGCCCCGGGAATCAAGGATTTCGGGAAAATCGCATCCCTTCTGGAGGTTCTTCGTTCTCTACCACAATAAAGTAGATTAGTTGCGGTAATACGAGGAAACCTGTAGAAAGAGCATCTCCAGCGATGCGTGGAAATCCAACTCTCCAAATCGGAGTTCTCACTCTGGCCATGGCCCTGATGGCAGGCTTGGTAACCTACGTCCTGAGAGATGCTGGGGAGACCGGCTCAGCAGTTATGGATTCTAGGGATTTCTCTGAACTCACTACGGTTTCCACCATGCTGAGCATAAGTCTCTCTGCGCCCGCAACATCACTTTCTCTTACCGAGCCCTCAGGCCGAATCATCCAGATCTCACCCGGGGCTGATCTGGAGATGGAGCAGGAAGTTGAGCTTACGCTCCGGGATGCGGCATGGAGCGCACTTCTTTCCGTGACATGGCAGGACCCCTCACACCGGCAGTTCATCCGCTTAGACTTCGAACCCGACAATCTAAAGAGCGCTCATGTGCTCCTCGATTTCAGAGGTAATACCGAACGCTATCCTGTCACTGCTGATTTCGATACCCGGGCGCAATGATTCATTTAGTGCATTTGACTCTTGGAAACAGAAAACCATAGCGAGCACGACTGCTGTGCGCACCACGATAACCACCATGAGCTGGTTATCAGTAACCTCGAGGTTTCCTACGGATCTGTAGCTGCCCTCAGGGATATTTCGATGGCTACTTCCTGCGGAAACCGGGTAGCATTAATTGGACCTAATGGCGCTGGAAAATCGACTCTCTTGAAGGCCATCGCAGGCTTGGTCCCAAGGCGACGGGGGAACATCCAGTGGCGTGGCACAGCCGTGAAAAAGTGGTCCCGCGAGTTCGCTTATCTTCCCCAGAGGGAAGAGGTCGACTGGGATTTCCCCATCACCGTAAGCGGTCTGGTCGAAATGGGAAGATACCCCCACCTTGGACTGTGGAAACGTTACACAGATAAAGACCATGAAGCCGTTGAGAACGCCCTCCACACTTTGGGTATTACTGACCTTCGTGACCGTCAGATCTGTGAGCTCTCGGGGGGGCAACAGCAACGGGCCTTTCTCGCCCGGGCACTCGCCCAGGAAGCCCATGTCCTCCTTCTTGATGAACCCTTTACTGGTCTGGATCGGAATGCCTCCGAATCTCTTGCCTGCCTGCTTGCTGAACTCTCCGGAGAAGGTCGCCTCATCCTTGCCTCCCACCACGATCTCGACTCCGCACCCCAACTCTTCAATGAGTGTCTCCTGCTCAATCTATCCCAGCATGATTTCGGGCCTACCTCCAGAGTCCTGACCACCTCGGCTATTGAGAAGGCTTTCCAACAGAGTCCTCCCGGCCTCGACGATTGAACCAAGTAATTCCTGCCAGTGTTTGCTCCCTTCCATGACCCCTTTTTTCAGCGCGCCCTCCTTGCTGGACTCCTGATCGGATTCACAAATGGATTCTTCAGCGGGTTCGTAGTCCTGCGCCGAACCGCGCTTTCAGTAAGCGCTCTCTCACATACGATGCTTCCTGGAATCGCGCTAGGCATTCTGATCACGGGAACTCTGACTCAGGCTAATGCCTTTATTGGAGCTCTAACTGCCGCTCTGTTTGTTGGGCTCGGGTCCGTAGTTGTCTCACGAACCTCAAGGATAGACCAAGGCACAGCTCTCGCTATTCTCTACACGACTGCATTTGCCCTCGGAGTGGCTGCCCTGAAGTATCTTGGAAATTATGGGGACCTGCAGCATTGGCTCTTTGGAGACATTCGACTGGTGAGCTCTAATGACCTCTGGCTGGCCTTTGCGATCGGATCAGTCATTCTTCTCGGGTCCTGTATCTTTTTCCGCCCCCTTCTACTGACTCTCTTTGAATCAAGTGTCGCATCGGCTCAGGGCGTTCCGGTCCGCGCAATGAACTATCTCCTTTTTCTCATGCTCATCCTTGCTCTGGTCACTTCTCTTCAGGCTGTGGGATGCGTTCTCAGTGTTGGCCTCCTGGTCGCGCCGGGTGCCACAATCTCCCTTCTTACCAACCGTACTCCGGTCCTGTTCTGGGGTGGCGGAATACTTGGAGCCTCCGGATCAGTAGTCGCTCTTCTCTGTGCCTACTGGATTGATATTCCAGCTGGACCAGCAATCGTAATCGTTCTCGGAACCGCGTTCCTCCTCGCATTCCTGCTTTCCCCAAAATACGGCCTTCTGAGCGGCACTCGTCGCTCCTAACCTGTTACTAGCTCCCCTAAGTCTTCTGCAATGAGTGCCTTTCTTGTCTTCCTTGGCGGTGGCCTTGGTGCCCTCTCCCGGTGGGGCCTCTCGGCAGGCTTGGAAAAACTCACAAACCGCACGGCTCTGCACCAATTTCCGCTGGGTGTCCTTGCCTGTAACCTGCTGGGGTGCTTCTTAATTGGGTGTGTTTTAGGACATTTCGCCCAGAAAACCCCCCTCTGGGTAACGCCTCTTCTGATCACAGGATTTCTCGGCGGATTTACTACATTCTCGACCTTTGGCCGCGATACCGTTTCTGCGATACAGGATGGGCTGACGCTCATTGCCATCCTGAATATTCTTCTCTCTGTAATTCTCGGATTACTCGCAGTGTGGGCCGGCCTGAGACTCTGTGCTCCTGCTGTAACTCCTGCCGACTGACAGATGGGGCACCTTACCTCTGGAGGAGAATTTCGCTCCCACGTACAACCAGTTCGACTCGCCCTTTCAGGGTCTGGTCAAGGAAAGGGGTATTACTGCTCTTTGATCGCATGAACTCACGGCTGAAAGTCGTTTCTCCACCCGGATCAAATACAATCAGCTCTGCCGGTTTACTTTCCTCTACCGGAACTGCCTCAAGACCCATCATGCGCCTGGGCTCTGCCGAGTATCGTTTTACGATGAGATCCCAGCCAATCTCCCCACTGGTAACAAACCGATCATGGAGCGACACCAACGCTGTATCAAGACCGGTAATTCCATTGGGCGCAGAGACGAAATCCTGCTCTTTCTCAAATTTGCTGTGAGGCGCATGGTCCGTAGCAATCAGATCAAAGACCCCTTCTTTCAATCCCTCCAGAAGAGCCGCATTGTCCTCCGCTGTCCGTAGCGGCGGATTCATCTTATAGTGGGTATTGTAGTCTCCGATATCTTCCTCATTAAACATCAGGTGATGTGGCGACACCTCCGCAGTAACTTCCGCCCCCATCTGTTTCCACCATCGAATCGTCTCCATTCCAATTGCGGAGGACACATGCTGAATGTGAATTCGCGCTCCAGCAGCGTGCGCCAGCCGGATGTCCCGGTCCATGCAGATTTCTTCGCTGCAAGCCGGGCTTCCCTTAATCCCAAGCTGATAACTAACCTTCCCCTCATTAAGAGCCCGGGGGCCACTCAACTCAGCAACCTCACAATGACTGGCAAAGAACATTCCAAAAGGAGTCGCGTATTCCATGGCGTTCTTCAGAACTGCAGGATTTGCGACTGGGTCTCCATCGTCGGTCAGCATGACTACACCGAGTTGGCGCATTCCATCTATTCCAGAAAGCTCGCTTCCTGCCCGGTCCTTGGTGATGCAACCTGAGGTATAAACTGGAATCCGGCTCACATCCCGAGCCCTCTCAAGAATAGAGCGGACCACCGCGGGAGAATCAATTGCCGGAGAGGTGTTTGGCATCATGACCACTCCCGTCACTCCCCCGTTGATAGCGGCCTCTGTTCCATGGGCGATGTCCTCTTTGTACTCCTGGCCAGGCTCCCGGAAATGCACGTGTGCATCAAACATCGCCGGGGCGACAATCTTTCCTTCAGCATCAATCACCTGAGCGCCTGGAGGAACATCCAGATCTTCTCCCACCGCCGTAATGACTCCATCCTCGATCAGGACGTCACCTGCAGTCAGGGGGCCTTCCTCTGCCGCGATTTTTCCTCCCTTAATGAGTAATCTCATGGCTTCGACTTTATATGTGACCCTGATCGGCATCCTGCAGATCGGTCTGGGGCTTGAGCGAATAAAGAACTGCCATCCTCGCTGCGATGCCATTCTCCACCTGCTGGTTGATGAGACTTCGCTCGTAGTCCATTACCTCATGACACAACTCAACCCCGCGATTCACCGGGCCCGGGTGCATCACATATACTCCCTCACCCCGAATCCGATCAAGACGTTCACTCGTAATCCCATAGACCCGGTGGTACTCCTGCACACCCGGAAAATACTGTGCGTCCTGCCTCTCCATCTGAACCCGGAGAAGGTAGACTGTATCCGGCTTCCAACGCAAAGCCTCATCAAAGTCGGTAAACCTCCTTATCCCCTCCGGGCCTGACCGGGGGATGAGAGAGCCTGGTCCAAGAAAACCCACCTCCACTCCCAGCTTTAACAGAAGTCTACTCGTAGAGCGCGCCACCCTGCTATGCAGAATATCGCCAGCAATGAGAACCTTACGCCCCGACAAATCGGGGAATACCTCTCGCAGAGTGAAAGCATCAAGAAGCGCCTGAGTCGGATGAGCATGTGCCCCGTCTCCAGCATTGATCACTGACGCCCTTGTCTGCCGGGCAATGGCTTGCGGCAATCCCGACATCTTGTGCCGGACCACAATATAATCTGCCCGCATCGCCTGTAAGGTATCTACTGTATCCTTGACCGTTTCGCCCTTGGTAACAGAGGAATGCGGCACATCGAGATCGATGACATCCGCGGAGAGCCTCTTGGCGGCAACTTCAAAGGAGGAGAGCGTGCGCGTACTCGGCTCGTAGAAGAGCATCAGGACCGATTTACCCTTAAGGGCAGGCACCTTTTTCACCGAGCGGGTGAACAGCTCCTTGAACGGAGTCGCTTGGTCCAGCAAAAGGTCTACCTCCTCTCGAGTTAACGAGGCGATATCGAGGAAGTCCTTGCGCGCCATCCGCTATTAGGTCGATACCAGTTCTACCGCGTCTCCGCCATCAGTTTTTTTCAGCCGGACAATCACGTGGTCCATCCGGGCTGTTTCGAGGCTCACCCCTGAAAAATCAGGCTGGATCGGAATCTCCCGGTGACCTCGATCGACAAGAACCGCCAATTGAATACGAGCAGGCCGCCCATAATCAGTCAGGGCATCAAGCGCAGCACGGATTGTCCGCCCCGTAAAAAGGACATCGTCGACGAGGACAATATGAGCCCCGTCCACCTGAAACGGAATGTCGCTGCTTTGCAGCTTGGGATTTTCAGCAAGATGGGAGAGATCATCCCGGTAGAGGGAAATGTCCAGAACTCCGTAGTCATGCTCAATCTTCTGCTCTCCCAAAGCGGCACTTACCCTTTCGGCAACTTCATCACCCCGGCTCCTGACTCCCACAATGGCGATGCGTCCGTGCTGCGCAACCACACGGATTTCTTCAACCAGCGAGGCAACTGCCTTTCCGATTGCTACCTCGTCAAGAATGAGGGGCATGATGAATCACTCTCAGAAAATGATGTTCGAAACCTTGCTCAGGACCCTGCGAGTTTCAGGATCCGATGCGCAGCCATGGCAGCATTCAAGGGAGCTTTCTTGTGCAGGCCTACGGTAGTTGCTGGCACCTGACCCGGCAACTGGGAGATAGAAAGCAGAGCATCGATTCCGTTCAACGGGCCTCCTGGAACGGGCACCCCGATAACGGGAAGAGATGTTTTCATTACGACTACTCCGGGAAGGGCGGCAGCCAGACCTGCAATCGCTAGAATGACGGCCTTTTCTCCACTTTCCTCCAGCTTGCCAAGATACTCGATCAACTCCGAAAGGTTTCGATGAGCGGAAAGAACCTCTTCCACATAATCAAGACCTTCGCCCTCAAGATAATCGCGGGCAGGTTGCATGAACGGCTTATCATTTTCGCTTCCGTAGATCAGGATGACTTTCATGTGATATCAGTGTTACAGATGTTGGTTGTATTTGGTTCGGCCGACAAGGCCAGTTGCGTTGGTTCTGGAAGTGTTTCCGGAAAATGCTGTAAATTTATTCAAAATGGAGCCGCCCAATATCGGCCCGACGCTGTGCTCCGTCAAAATCGACCTTGTTCGCCTCAAGGTGGGCCTTCGTGACCGCGCTCTCACGGTCTTCCCCACCGGCCACTACAGCGAGCACCCGGCCGCCGTTCGTTTCCCATTGCCCCGCCTCGTTTCGGCGTGTCCCTGCGTGATAGACCCGAGCGTCCTCAACTGCTTCAAGGCCCCCGATGACATCTCCACTGCGGGAACTGGCCGGATAGCCTGCGGAGGCCAGAATGACTCCCACACTCCAACCCTCATCAAAACTGAGAAGTTCCGACCTGAGGTTACCCTTCGCTCCATCACGGCAGAAAGTGGCCAGATCTCCCGATACCAAGGGCATGACAGCCTGACACTCGGGGTCCCCAAAGCGGCAGTTGTATTCGATAACCTTCGGCCCATCACTGGTAAGCATCAGACCGAAATAGAGAAACCCCACGTAGCCCAGATCATCATCTGCGAGCCCCTCAATTGTCGGATTAATGATCTCCTTCTCGATCTGAGCCATCAGAGCTGGCTCGATCAACTGGCGGCTTGCTACCGCACCCATTCCCCCAGTATTTGCCCCGGTATCTCCTTCCCCAATCAGCTTGTAGTCGCGGGCAGGAGTAAAGACCACGGTCCTTCTTCCACTCACCGCTGCAAAAATCGACACCTCCGGACCCTCGAGATACTCCTCGATGAGCAGGCTCCCTTCTCCGAAGCGCTTCTGCTCATAAACCTCATCAAGAAAAGACTCCACACTCTCCTCATCAGGGCAAACCGCAACACCCTTACCCGCCGCAAGACCATCAAACTTGAGGACCGTAGGATAATTATCGCCGATAGCCTCCCGAGCCTCCTCCGCACTTTCCACCACTGACGCACTTCCAGTCGGGATGTCATGCCGCTCCATAAACTGCTTGGCGAACTCCTTACTTCCCTCCAGCAGAGCCGCCTCCTTCGGAGGACCCCAGCAAGGAATGCCGTGCTGTGCACAGAGGTTAGCCAATCCATCGTCCTTGAGCAGGTAGCTCTCCTCCCCCGCGATACAGAGATCAATCGCATGACTCCTCATCCATTCTACCAAATCCTGCAGCCCTTCGGCTTCCACAGCCTGAGCGAGCTCGCAAATAGCATCACTTCCCGGAAAGCAAAACAGCTCATTCTCTCCCGGAGATTCACTCAGAGAGCGTATCAGGGCGTGTTCCCGTCCACCTTTCCCAACAACCACGATGCGCATAGGAGTAGTGAAGAAAGATCTTCACCCACTCGCAAGAGCAACGGGTGACAGTCTCGACCAACAAATGTGAATAACCGGCCTGAAACCTCAACTCACTGCACCTTCTTCCAGTCCTCCTCACTGAGGCAGCAGGGATCCCGGGCTACCCAGTGCCCTGGCTCGATCTCGACGAGGCCAAGATCCTGACCAATGGTCTCTTCATATCTAGGATGACTGATACGGTGTCCGAAAGCGCTCCCGGCCGGCGGGTTAATCGGTGAGGGCACATCGCCCTCCAGCAGGATTCTCTCCCGGTCAGCAGTAGGATCAGCCTCCGGAATAGCTGACAGGAGCGCCTTGGTATACGCATGACACGGACGCTGGTAAATAGCCTCTGCAGTCGCCAACTCCACAATCTTGCCAAGATACATCACCGCAACCCGGTCGCTCACATGCTGCACCACTGCCAGATCATGGGCAATGAAGAGGTAGGAAATGCCCATCTCCCTCTGTAACTCGAGCAGCAGGTTGATGATCTGGCTCTGTACCGAAACATCGAGGGCGGAGACCGGCTCATCGCACACGATCAACTTCGGGTTCAGGGCGATGGCCCGGGCAATCCCGATCCTCTGCCGCTGTCCCCCGGAAAACTCAAAGGCAAACTTTTCACCCGAGTTCGCGGGGAGCCCCACTCGCTCAAGTAGTTCATCCACCCTGCGCCGACGTGCTGCAACATCACCTTCCCGGTGAATGATCAATGGCTCCTCGATGATCTGTCTGACGCTTTGCCGGGGATTCAACGATTCCACAGGATCCTGGAAAATCATCTGCATGTCACTCCGGAGGGGGCGAAGTGCTGTCGATGACAAACGCGTAATATCCGTTCCCTCAAACACCACCGACCCAGCATTGGGCTTAAGCAGGCGCACTACAGCCTTCGCGAGAGTCGACTTCCCACAACCCGACTCACCCACCAGTCCGACCGTTTCTCCCTCTCCGATCTCGAGGGAGACACCGTCTACCGCCTTCACCTTTCCAGTCTGGCTTAGCATCAGCCCACTGCGCACCGGAAAATGGACCTTCACGCCCTTAACCGAAAGTAAGGATTCTCTTCCTGAATGACTCATGCGATCTCCCGGGCCTCCTCCCCATAGCACTCCGGACATGCTTCCACCCAATGCCCCGGCGAGACTTCCCGGAACTCTGGCCGTTTATCCCCCAGGCTACTTTCACGGCCCATCCGCTGGCAAAAGCGACAGCCACAGGCCATCTCCGAAAGGGATGCCACCATTCCGGGAATGGTGTTAAGTTCCGACTTCGGCGGCAGCGAAAGACGGGGAATAGAGTTCAGTAGGCCTCGCGTATAGGCATGCAGGGGATTGGCGAAAAGCTCCTTCACCGAGGCGCGTTCCACAATCCGGCCCGCATACATCACCACCACCTCATCACAGTTTTCGGCGATAACACCCAGGTCATGGGTGATCAGAATCGCAGCCATTCCCATTTCAGCCTGCAATCCCTGAATCAGGTCCAGAATCTGGGCCTGCACCGTAACATCCAGCGCCGTGGTGGGCTCATCCGCGATGAGAAGATCCGGCTGACAGGCTAAGGCCATCGCAATCACCACCCGTTGGCGCATTCCTCCCGATAACTGATGCGGATAGTCTCCCACCCGAACTTCGGGAGAGGGAATTCGCGTCATACGCAGGGCTTCAATCGATGCCTCCCAAGCCTCCTTCTTATTCAATTTCTTGTGTAGCCGGAATACCTCGCTGACCTGACGTCCGATCCGGTGCACCGGGTTGAGGGCCGTCATAGGTTCCTGGAAGATTGTCCCAATCTCCCCGCCTCTGACCTCATGCAGACGGTCCTCGGGTACCTTCAGCAAATCCTCTCCCTTAAAGAGCACCTCTCCCGCCAGCACCTTCCCCGCCGGCCGCGGCAGCAGGCTGATCAATGACATCGCGGTCACGCTCTTTCCGCACCCGGATTCTCCTACAATGCCAAGAGTCTGTCCACGAGCCACCGAGAAGGAAACTCCATCGACCGCTTTTAAAAGCCCCCGTTCCGTATCAAAAGCGCTCTCCAAACCACGCACCTGAAGAAGGTCATGCGACTCCGAGTCGTACTGCCGGTAGACCTCTTGGGCTACTGCCCTCGCTGGATTCACCTCCTTCATTACTTTACCCGGTATTGGTCATAGACTTGGTCCACTTCGGGATACGTCTCATCCCGATTTCTGGCCCGCAGGGTCTTCGCCTGCTCCTCCACATCGATCCAGTAAACATAACTTTCCTGCGCTTCCCGGGTCATTTTCACGTTGAAGTCCTCTGGCCACTGCATCCACCGCCAGTGTCCCAGCCGGTAGCTCTCTCTCTTGTATCCTGGAATCCAGAAAGCCGTATCGTGCAAGATCTTCTCCAGTTTCCACGACATGTCTCGAATGTCCTTCTCCGAAGTCGCAAACCGAATTCCCTGAGCGAGAGGATCTGCTTCTGAGTTCGCGTAGACTGAGATATTGTTGGTCATCACTCGCGGAGTCTTGGTCCCAGGATCGTAGGCATTGGACGAATGAATTCCCTCGAAGTAGCGGGGGAAGGGAGGCTGGGTTCCCCAACCCCAGAAGGTCAGGTCATGCTTCTTCTGCATCACCTTCTCATAGCTCGCCGTGCCATCCATTCCATCAAGTCTATATTCGAGGCCAGCTTTGAGCGCCTCTTCCTTCAGTCGCTGTAGCATCTTACCCACCACCGGACTCGAGGTATGCGTAATAGAGAAACTGAGTTTATTTCCCTCTGCATTCTGTAGAACCCCGTCATTACCCTGCTGAGTAAAACCGGCCCTGGCAAAGGCCTCCCGGGCTTTCTCCGGCGAATATTCCCTCGCTGTGACCTCCCCGTTACTGAACTGACCATAGCCCTCGTTGTAAATATTGAGGCGCCCAGCATCACCACGGAGGTCAACATCGATCACCTTCTGCCAGTTGGTCGCATGCTGCAGTCCAATGCGCACCTCCAAATTCTCAAGGAAGGGACGGGAATGGTTAATGTAGAGCCCTCTGGGCACCCGGGGGTAGACATTGTAGAAAGTCTTCTTTTCGATGTAGCCGTTGAATACCTCTGGGATCTCCATCTGCTCATACCAACGCTTCGGCAATCCCAAGTGAAACATGTCGATCTCTCCCTTCTTAAAGAGTTCGAAGACCTTTTCATCACTACGAACCACGCTATACTTGATGCGGTCGACATTGAAGCGGTGGCGGTAATACTTCTGGTCTCCTGCCCACCAGTCTTTCACCCGGGAAAGGGTGATGCTACGTCCCTTCACTACGTCTTCTTTGAGAATCTGGTAGGCCCCAGTTGTTGGACGTACTCTCCAATTATAGCGACTCTCAAAATCCGGACCAAACTCACGATAAAATGCCCGGGAGTATGGGGTCAGGGAGGCATAATACTCCGGCTTGGGCTTCTTGTTGGCCAGCCGCACCGAGAGGTGACGATCGTCATAGCGAGTGATATTCTCGAACATCGTCCCGTAATACTGCCGATACCAAGGACCGGTGACGTATTCGGAGAGAGAGATGTGGAAAGTCATAAAGAAATCATCTACCGTGACCGGGTTGCCATCGGACCAGGATGCCTTCTCATTGATTCGAAAGTAAACGGTTCTTCCATCTTCGCCTACCGCCCACCGGTCAGCCAGGCCCGGGATGGTTTCCATCGTATTTGGATGAAGGGATACCAGAGCCATTTCGATGTTATCCCAGTGCTCAGACCGAAAGCTGTT
>DFWB01000297.1 GCA_002380675.1 Akkermansiaceae bacterium UBA4145 | reverse complement strand
GATGTTGCCCGAGAGCGAATCGCAATGGCGATATAGAGGGCAAACGAAAGCCCAACGATCAGAAAGGTCCAAGTTTTTACATCCATGGGTCCAGACTACTGAGATTGATCCCCAAGGAGCTCCTTGTCTAACTTGTTCATTACAAGAACATAGACAGCTATTAGCACCACGAAGACATAGATGCTGCCCTGCTGGGCAAACCAAAACCCCAGCGGCACCCCCCCAAGTTTAAATTTGTCCAACTGGTCTACGAACAGGATCCCGCATCCGTAGGACACAATGAACCAAACGGAGAGGAGCCCTCCCAACCAGGATAAGTTCTTTCGCCAATACCGGGCCCGGTCGGCGGCGGAGGGGGTCTCGCTCATAGCGGCGGGGTCTAACAATGCAGCGACGCCGAGGGAAGAATTTTTCCAGAATACCGATGTGAGTAAGTCTCCCAAAGAGTATTGTTTATGACTTTTCAGGACGGCAGAGGAATGACACCTTAACGGAGCATCCAATGGCCTCCTCTCCAAGTTTCTTAGGTTTTGATACCCTCCCCGCCCACGGAGCCCTCCTCGTTCCTGGACGACTCCGACATGAGGACCTTCTGGCACTGGCTACCGAGCTAGCACCCCGGAACCTGATCTGGTTGGTCGAGGAAGCCGCCACAATGGATCCTGCCACCCAGGAATACCTCAACCGTGAGGATATCCGGGCTGTGAACTTTTCCCAAGCCGACCCCGATCCCACAGCTATCGGGAAAGCCCTCACAGATAAAATAAAGGACAACTCCTTGATGATTTTCATCCCCGGAGATGCGGTAGCTCGACGGGGCACGGCATGCCACATTCCCCCGGCTCTGAACGCATTTCTCTGTGAGCTCAAGCTACCGACCATCCCCATTTCCGTCTCTGTTCCCTCCGAGCTCAAGCTTGCCACGGAGTCCGAATCCCGCCTCCCCTCCACGATTTTTGCCCTCGGTGACATGATCCCGGACAGCGAAGTCACCCTGCCTGCTTACCAGGAAAACCTCCTTCGAGCCTCCGAAAGCAGCTTCAGCTCACGAACCTTCCTTCGAGAATCTCTCAGCAAACACCTCCTCATCGGACTAAAGAAACACAGTAAGATCTCCGTGCACGACGGTACCGATGACAGCTCACTCTCCTACGGCAAACTACTCGCTGCCGCTATCGCCCTCTCAAAAGAGATTCGGAGAAGCACCGACAAAAAAAGGGTGGGAATCATCCTTCCCCCGGGCAAAGGAGGATTGCTCGCAAATATCGCCGTTCTCTTTGCAAACAAGATTCCCGTTAACCTGAATTTCACTGCGTCGCAGGAAGCCGTAGAATCAGCAATAAGACAGGCTGATCTCGATAAATTCATTACCGCTGATCCCTTCGTCCGAAAGTTCCCGACCTTTCCTTGGCCGCCCACCCGGGACCTTCTCCTGGTAGAGCGTATTCTTCCCGGGATCAAATCAGCAATTACCCGATGGTTTCTTTTCTCCAAGCTCCTTCCGACATGGGCTCTGTCCTTTCTTCTAAAACTGCACAAATCTGGGCGAGGAGACGATGAGGCCACACTTCTCTTTACCTCCGGGTCCTCAGGCGAACCGAAAGGCGTCCCCCTCACTCACCGCAATGTGCTCGCGAATGTCTGCCAGTTTGGCACGCGATTATCGCTCCCAAAAAATTCGGGAATCCTTGGCTGCCTGCCACTCTTTCATTCCTTTGGCTGCACGGTCACCCTTTGGTATCCAATCATCGAGGGCACCAAGCTAGTAACTTACCCCAGCCCTCTTGAAACCAAGCGCCTCGCTGAATTAATTCATGAACATCAGCTCAATCTTCTCTTGGCCACGCCTACTTTCCTTCGTGGATATATGCGCCGGGTAGATCCAGAGCTACTTTCCTCGCTCGACTATGTCGTTACCGGAGCAGAGAAGCTACCCTCGAACCTTGCCCAGTCCTTCGAAAAGAAATTCGGGAAACTTCCCTTCGAGGGATACGGCCTCACTGAAACCTCGCCTGCGACCAACGTCAATCTACCCGATCCCGAGACTTCAATGGAGAATCTCCCAGTGATATCCTGCAGTAAGCTTGGCTCAGTGGGCCCCTTCCTTCCTGGTATGGCTGTCAAAATCACGGATGCGTCTACCGAGGCACCATGCACAGTGGACCAGAGCGGAATCATCTGGCTGCGGGGGGCCAACGTCTTTCCTGGATATCTGGGTAGAGAGGATCTCACCGAGGAGGTGATGATTGACGGCTGGTTCAAGACAGGCGATGTCGGAAGAATGGACGAAAATGGGTTCCTCTACATCGAGGGACGGATGTCACGGTTCTCTAAAATTGCGGGAGAAATGGTTCCCCATGAAGTCATCGAGGGGCATCTCAATAGGATCCTCAACCTGGACGGAGAAGAGGAGCGAAAGATCACAGTAGTCGGAATACCCGACGAGCAGAAAGGCGAAGTCATCGGTCTCCTCTCAACAATTTCAGGTGATACCCTTCAGCAGGAGCTCGTCGACATCCGTCATCAGCTTATGGACGAAGGCATCCCCTCCCTCTGGTGCCCAAAGACCATCATCCCGGTGAGTGAGATCCCCCTCCTCGCATCTGGCAAACTCGACTTGAAGGCCTGCAACACTTTAGCGCAGGAGAGTGCACCCGGGGGGTAAAAATGGGAACATGCGAGAGTGCCCGGCCTCTTTGGCTCAGCCCTCATTTCATGGAGGCAGAGAATCTCCTGCGGTTCGACCGCTTCATGGAGCTGTGTCTTTATGACGTGGAGCATGGGTATTATGCGAAAAACATAAATTCGGTCGGCACTAGTGGAGACTTTTCCACGACCCCCAGCCTTTCACCGGTCCTCGCTATCGCTCTCTCTGAAGCCATCTTGGCTTCCGGCCTGCGCGACGTTATCGAAATTGGGCCTGGTGCCGGAGATCTTGCCACTCAACTTCTGCTCCAGCTAAAGCCATCCGCTCTCTCCTTCCGAAAGCGAATCCGATATCACCTAGTGGAGCGCTCAGCCCCTCTGAGAGCTCTCCTGAAACAACGACTCAGTCGCTCCGTGAAATTCCACCCTGACATGCAGTCTGCTCTCAAGGCCACGGGTGGAACTGGCTTTATCATATCCAACGAACTTGTTGATGCGTTTCCAGTTCGGGTGTTTCAGGGAGCTCATGGATCGATCCGTGAGCTTTTCCTTTCTTTAAAAGAGGGCAGCCCTGTCGAAGAGTGGGTGCCCTCCAGCGAACTCCCTGACTCAACACAATTCAACCTCTCTCGAGACCCTAAACAACGTCTGGAGATCCACCACAGTTACCGCACCTGGATCAACCACTGGCTCCCATCCTTAAGAAGCGGGAGGGTGGTCACCATCGATTACGGTGGCCGGGGAACAGAGATATACCACCGGAAGCCTCACGGAACACTCCGGGCCTATTACCACCATCAATGTCTCACCGGTTCAGACATCTACAGACTGTGCGGGAGACAGGACCTGACTGCGGACGTCAATTTTGAGGACCTGATTTA
The DNA here is from genome assembly GCA_002380675.1 of Akkermansiaceae bacterium UBA4145. GTDB lineage: Bacteria > Verrucomicrobiota > Verrucomicrobiia > Verrucomicrobiales > Akkermansiaceae > Roseibacillus_B. The sequence continues at coordinate 400 of DFWB01000297.1, read as the reverse complement.
TTGGGGAGAGCAATCCGGCCTTTCCACAACAAGATTCATAACCCAGCACGATTACTGTCACCCTCACCTCGACCGCATAACGGATACCCAAGCATCCCAGTTCCTCACCGACCCCGTGGGGGCCGGAAGTGCCTTCAAGATACTTGAGCAGGAGCGCCCAAAGTCGGCCCTGTTATGATATGGTAATTGAGTATACACTAGTCTCGTGATCCGCCCCCTTGTCTTCAGCCTAGTCCTGTCTCTACCGGTATCAGGCTTTGAGATCGCAAGCGATTGCCTCCAAGTAATTGTGGGCACCACAGAAACATGGCAGAGTTCACACCTCACCTTGTCAGTATACGAGAGGACCCCCGGTCAGTCATGGCAACAAACAGACGGACCGTGGAAAGGCCGTTGTGGA
>DFWB01000175.1 GCA_002380675.1 Akkermansiaceae bacterium UBA4145 | reverse complement strand
AATCTGATCGACCAACAAGGTCTGCGGCACTCCACGCCTTTGCCAGATTCGGCTGGTGATCACTTTTCCCGCGAAGAATGTCATGCAAAGGCTTCCCCTCGTCCCTCACCCAGCGCCACATCTCGTCTTCCGGAATTGCACCCGGATCCCTCAACCTCAGGCGTTCGGACTCATAGGCTCGACGATGCGCTCGGAGAGCATCCTGCTGCTCTACAGTCATCACGCCCTCCAGTAGATTAACCAGATTATGTGGATCCGAATCACAATCATAAAAAGCCTCGGCCGGCTTTCCAGGCCCCGCATAATCCATCTGTGCCTTATTCAACGTCTGGGGGTCCTTCTCAGCAAGACGGGTGATCTCCTGCCGAGTTACGCCGAGATCGGAAAAGACACTGGGCTGATTATGGCTTAAATGTGGATGATAATTACGAATATAAAGATACTTTCTGCTCCGCATCGAGCGGGCGCATTCGAAAACCTCGTCAACCCGGTCCCTACACCCGTAAACGTATTCAGGCTCTGGATCACAGCTCCGTCCCAGAAACCTCCGCCCCTGCATATAATCCTTTTTGCCGAGTTCTGCCAGGTTCAGCACCGTCGCAGGGAAGTCTACAAAGCTCACGAGTTCCTCATTCACCGTCCCCGGAGGAGAAGGAGCGAGATGCTGATAGCATCTGGGGAAGCGCACCATGAGCGCTACCCGCATCCCGGAGTCGTACAGCATCCTCTTCCCCCTCGGCATCCCAGTGCCGTGATCAGAGTAAAAGAACACAATTGTATTATCCGCATGCCCATCCTCTTTAAGCTCTTTCAGTAATCGCCCCGTGTTTTTGTCCATCACGGTCACGCAGTCATACATCCGCGCCCATTCCTTCCTAATCGATGGCGTATCCGGGTAGTATGGAGGCAGGGGAACTTCCCCCGGGTCATGAATCTCTTCCTCGGAAAGATGAGACTGCACCTCCCTTTTAAATACTTCGTGGGGCCACACCGTCGTCCGTGATTGATGAGTACTCATGTCATTGAATACAGCAAAAAAGGCCTGACCTTTTCTGCGTTGACCGCTCCGCCAATGAGCCTCACCACTGGACTCATCCCACGCCTCGGCAATCAACCGCTGAGTCGCGCCATTATTATAATCTGTCTTCACGTTGTTACTCGTGAAGTAGCCCGCCTCCCGCAGGTAGCTGGGAAAGGCCTTCACCCGGTCTGGAATTGGGAAGGCTGATCGCATCTGGTGCGCCCCCAGACTAACCGTCGTCACTCCCGTGATCAGGCAGGCCCGCGAAGGGGAGCAGACTGGTGCTGCCGCGAAAGCACGGGTGTAACGCACGCTCTCCTTCGCAAACCGGTCCAAGTGTGGAGTAGTAGAGAACTCATCGCCATAGCACCCAAGATAAGGACTCATATCCTCCGCTGTGATCCATAGAATATTTGGATCCAGCCTGCGGGCCCGGATATTGCGAAAGCGAACGGTCCCTCCCTTGCCGTGATGCTGTATCCCAAAGTAGCCTCCCAGCTGCCGCTCTTCGTATAGTTCTGCAATCAGAGTTCCGTTAAGGTATGTACGCACCAGAGACCCCCGGGCCACGACCCGGAAATGATTCCAATCTCTTTCTTTCAACAGACCTTTGATCTTTTTCTGGTAATCCAGATTCTGGTCCTTCGTCGGGTAAAGCCATCCTCCCAGACCAATACCATAGATACTCGCTGGCCTTTGAAGATCGATCTCACACTGATACCCCTTTGGCTTGCCTGAATTACCCGAGCAACGATAGGCAAAGCCGGAGTTAAAATTCACCTCCCGGGCATCCACTGGCAGGAGAACCTCAAGCTCTGCCTCGAAATCGCGCATGGCGATGTCCGTAGTAACCCAGCAATTGGTTTTCGATAGCAGCTCCAAAGCCCCATCCTTCACTTCGAAGCGTATAACCTTGCTTCGGGGGGTCCAGCCCTCGGTAGTCTCCCCATCAAAGAGGTCAACCCACTCCGCTGCGAGAGCACATGAGAATACGGAAAGAATGGAAATGCACAAAATTGCCGCTCCTGATCGAGTTATCTTACTCACTCCTTTCGTGTATGCCTTCCGCGGCATCGAGAAAAGGCAATCTCCTAAAATTCGACTCGCCATTCAATATATAGCTTTGTCAGCCTCATAAGACCCCAGCTCATCATGCGATTGTCCACTTTTCTGCTACTAAGCCTCTCTCTCCTTTTACCGGTCTCGGCGCAAAAGAAAAAAGAGAGACCAGCCAGCAGCTCCGGCGAATCCCCCGACCTGTCACAGTATTACATCAATCTGAAAACCTCCCCCCGGTCACAACAGACCCGGCCTGTTGTGACCTCCCTCCCCCTTAACTTGGTAAAGGGGGACCGGATCGCACTCATCGGAAGTGGAGTTCTTGATAATGCTCGGCATCACGGTTTCTTTGAAACCCTGCTTCACCAACGTCATCCCCGACATGAACTAAGCGTAAGGAATTTTTCCTGGCCTGCAGACGAGGTCGATCTCCAGCCAAGACCTGCAAACTTTGGAGACCTCGACCAGCACCTTACCTACTACAAGACCGATGTCATTTTTGCTGCCTTTGGTTACAACGAGTCGTTTGCAGGCAGCGAGGGACTGCCGGCCTTCAAGGCTCGGTTCAACGCATTTTTATCCCAGATCAAGTCCCGTGCATACAATGGAAAAAGTGGAGCTCGAATCATTGTCCTGTCTCCCATCGCTAATGAGGACGTCAACGGAGTAGCAGCAGGTGAGCGTAATAATGAAAACCTGAAACTCTATACTGCGGCTATGTCTGAAATCGCTGCAAAGAATGCAGTGGCGTTCGTCGACGTTTTTGGCGCCACTGCCTTGGGCATGGCAGAAAGAGCCAACGACCTGACTACCAACGGAAATCAATTGAACCAAAACGGTCAGCTACTACTTGCAAGAACACTCTACCGACAACTTTTTGGAGAGACCGCTCCAGAGGCAAATGAAGCCATTCGAAAGCTGGTGGTGGACAAGTCCGACCAGTTTTTCCACCGCTACCGCCCACTGAATACATTCTATTATACCGGTGGCCGCAACAAGAGGTATGGTTACATCGACTTCTTGCCAGCCATGAGAAACTTTGACCTCATGGTGGCAAATCGCAACGAGGCCATCTGGAAAATGGCTCAGGGTCAGAATGGGATCGTAAATGATTCCAACCTCCCCGCATTAGAACAAGCCGCCGAGGGTCGTGGAGCGAACAAATGGCTCTCACCCAAGGATGAGCTTGCCGCCTTCCAGATCGACAAACGGTTTGAAGTGAACTGCTTTGCCTCCGAAGAGCAATTTCCGGACCTAGCTTGCCCAATTCAAATGCGCTGGGATGCCCGAGGCAGGCTATGGGTTTCCTGTTCAACAACCTATCCCCACCTCTATCCCGGCAAAAAACCCAACGATAAGATTATTATTCTGGAAGATCTCGATGGAGACGGCAAGGCAGACAAGTCGACAGTTTTTGCAGACAACCTGGAAATTCCCCTCTCTTTCGTTCTCGGGAGAAATGGCGTGTATGTCTCCGAGGAGCCTCATTTGATCTACCTTGCCGATACGAATGGAGATGACAAAGCGGACCACCGCGAAATCGTATTGACCGGATTCGGCTGTGAAGACTCTCACCACGCTCTCCATGACTTCGTGTGGACTCCAGATGGAGATCTCATGTTCCGGGAGTCCATTTTTCATAATTCGCAGGTAGAGACCGCATACGGCCCTGTCCGAGCGAAAAACAGCTCGTGGTTTCGATTCCGACCGGAGTCACATAGGCTCACTGCATTTGGTGGGTATCCTAACACTAATCCGTGGGGTGTTACCTTTGATGATTGGGGGCAGCACGTGGCAAGTCATCCGATATTCGCCACCGCCTTTCATTCCACCAACGCTCCTTACCCCTCACAGCACCCCAGAGCCAATGGCATCCCTGCCTACTCCGGAGTCTGTGGCCAGGAATTTGTCGATTTTCCCTTCTGGCCGGAGGACATGCAGGGAGGATATGTAAAGGTCCGATATAAGCCCACCAACCGAGTTGAGTTTCACCGATGGACTGAGAGTGGGGACCATTTCCGTGAACAGTTTCAGTTCAACCTGATTTTTTCTACAAACCTTTCGTTTATTCCGGTGGACATTCGTTTCGGCCCCAGAGGGGCCTTGTACATCTGTGACTGGTATAACCCCATAAAGGGGCACGCTCAATATTCACTGAGGGATCCAAGGCGTGATCGTAAATCAGGCCGTATCTGGCGCATCGTTCCCAAAGGGGCAAAACTACAGGAGCCCCCCCGGATCTCAGGTGCTCCGACCCTCTCTCTTCTCGAGCTTCTGAAACGCCGGGAATACCGCTACCGCTACTGGGCCAAGCGGGAACTGCGCGACAGGCCTCAGCAGGAGGTCGAAGACAAGCTGACTTCGTGGGTAAACAAACTGGACCGCAAGGGGCACCGGTTCCGTCATCATCAGAT
>DFWB01000286.1 GCA_002380675.1 Akkermansiaceae bacterium UBA4145 | reverse complement strand
ACTTGTCGACCGCTTCCTCGCGGACCCCTCATACGGCGAACGGATGGCGTGGCCCTGGCTCAACGCCTCTCGCTACGCAGACTCTAACGGCTACCAGGGCGACGGTGAACGCACCATGTGGCCGTGGCGAGACTGGGTCGTCGACGCGTTCAACCGCAACATTCCCTGGGATGACCTCACCATCTGGCAACTCGCAGGTGATCTCCTGCCCGACGCTACCACTGAACAACGCCTTGCCACCGGCTTCCTCCGTAATCATCCCATCAACGGCGAAGGCGGACGGATCGCCGAAGAAAACCGCGTGGACTACGTCATGGACATGACGGAAACCACCGGGACCGTGTGGCTCGCCCTGACCTTCAATTGCTGCCGCTGTCACGACCACAAATACGACTCCCTCACCCAGGAGGAATACTATAAGCTTTCCGCCTTCTTCAACCAGACGCCCGTTAACGGCAGCGGTAGAGACCCCCGGACTCCCCCCGTGCTCGCCGTCGCAAGCGGCGCACGCAAGGCCGAAGAAGTCGCTCTAAAGGAAGAAATCGAGGCTCTCCGGGAAGAATTCGCCAGCTTCCAAAAGGAACTCACTACCAAACAGCCCGCGTGGGAGAAATCACGCCGCACCGAAAATACAGACCTCGAATGGGCCATTCTTTCCACCAATTCAGCCAAAGCGGAGAAACAAAAGCTCGAAGTCCTCAAGGACGGTTCGATCTTGGCCAGCGGTGACAATCCCAAGAACGACGTCTACAACCTCTCTACCGAAACTGAGCTCCAATCCATCGCAAGCATCCGCCTCGAGGCTATCCGCCACGAAAGCATGACCAAGGGCTACCTTGCCCGGTCCGATAGCGGAAACTTCGTCCTCACCGACTTTAAGATCCGGGTTCAACCCCTGGGAGGAACCGCCATTCATTCCAAGTTCAAGTCCGCAATCGCTACCTACGAACAAAGCGATCACAAGATCACCAAAACCTACGACGATAAAGCCGACACCGGCTGGGCGGTCTACGAAAACAATCAGATTAACCGCGACCACGAGGCGATATTCCACTTGGAAAAGCCCATCGAAGTCCCCGAACACTCCTCGGTATCGTCACGATGCGCCACGACTCCCAGCACGACAATCATAACCTGGGCCGCTTCCGCCTCTCCGTCAGCGCCACCCCCGATGCTAAACTCTCCACCGGCGAACGCCGCCTTCAGGACGCTCTCGCCATCGAAGCTGCTAAACGCAGCGAGGCCGAAAGCAAGCTTGTCACAGCCGCTCATCGCGAAGCTACCCCTCGTCACGCCGAACTCGAAAAGCTCATTGCTGACAAAGAAAACGAACTCAACTCCAACCGAAAAGGGCTTCCCAAAGTCATGGTCATGGAGGACATGGAAAAGAAAAGGAAGACCTATATCCTTGATATTGGCGTCTACAATAAGCGCGGTAAAGAAGTTGAAATCGGCACTCCAGCCGCTCTTCCAGCCTTTTCCAAAGACCTCCCGCAAAACCGCCTCGGTCTCGCTCAGTGGCTCACGAACGGGGAGAACCCACTCACTGCCCGGGTCACGGTCAATCGTTTCTGGCAGCAGCTCTTCGGCATCGGCCTCATAAAATCACCCGAGAACTTCGGCGTCCAAAGCGAGGTTCCAATCCACCCCCGCCTCCTTGATTGGCTCGCCGTCGAGTTCCAGGAAAGCGGATGGGACGTCAAGCAACTCATCCGAACCCTCGTCAACAGCCACACCTATCGACAATCTTCCCGCGTCTCCCCTGACCTCCTCGAAGCCGACCCCACAAATCGCCTCCTCGCCCGCGGTGCCCGCTACCGCATGCCCGCCTGGATGATTCGTGATCAAGCCCTCTCCGCCAGCGGACTCCTCGTCGACAAGAAAGGCGGCGCCCCCGTCAACAGCTATCAACCCGAAGGCATCTGGGCAGAAGCCACCTTCGGCAAGAAGCGCTACAGCCGCGGAAAGGGCGACGACCTCTACCGCCGCAGTATCTACTCCTTCTGGCGCCGCATCGCAGCTCCACCCATGTTCTTTGACAATCCCGGCCGCGAAACTTGCTCCGTAACAATAAGCCTCACCAACACACCTCTCCACGCTCTCAGCACTCTTAACGACACCACTTACGTCGAAGCTGCCCGGGCCCTTGCCAATCGCGCCGCCTCCTCAGCGGGCAAAAACGGCAAACCCGCAACCCAGATCGCCCACGCTTTCCAGCTCGTTGTGGCCCGCAATCCAAGTGAGCAGGAACAAGAGATCCTGGAGAATATCTACAACCGTGCCCAACTACGCTTTACTTCCGACCCCGGCGCTGCCGCTAACTTTCTCAAGAACGGAGAGTCCCCCCGCAACTCCGAACTCCCCGAACCCCAGCATGCAGCCCTCGCAACCGTCTGTCTCGGCATCCTGAATCTGGACGAAGCACTCACCAAGGAATAGGCTCCATCCCACTTTTGCGAACCTCCAAGGCCTATCCGATCCAACGCCGATGAATCCGCTCACACAACACCAGCTGAACATCAACCGCCGCCATTTCTTCGGCAAGAGCGCTACCGGCATCGGCACTGCTGCCCTTTCTACTCTCCTCGGTAAAGAGGGCCTCTCCGCTAACCCTCAGGGTAACGACAAGATTCCCGACTACATTCGCCAGATCGCCCCAAAGGCCAAGCGCGTCATCTACCTCTTTCAAAACGGCGCACCCACCCACTGCGACCTCTGGGACTATAAACCCAAGCTCAAGGAACTTCACAACACTCCGGTGCCGGAGAGCTATGTCGGCGGCAAGCGCTTCAGCACCATGACCGGTAACGCCAACGGCAAGCTCCTCCTCGCTCCGGTTGAACCCTTCAAGCAATACGGCCAGAGCGGAGCATGGGTCAGCGACTTCATGCCCCATATTGGCGGGATCGCGGACAAGGTCTGCTTCGTAAAGAGCATGCATACCGATGCGGTGAACCACGCCCCGGGCATCTCTTTTTTCATGAGCGGGGCAGAGCTGCCGGGGCGACCGACAATGGGCGCCTGGCTCAGCTATGGACTGGGCACCATGAACGACAACCTCCCCGCTTTCGTGGTGATGACCTCGGTCAGTAAGGGGACCACCTGCGGACAAATCTTCTACGACTTTTACTGGGGCTCAGGGTTCCTGCCCACTCGCCACCAGGGCGTCAAGTTCCGCCCCGCCAGCGACCCTGTTCTCTATCTCTCCAACCCCGATGGAATGAGTAAACCCATGCGGCGTGAACTCCTCGACGATATCGGCCGCCTCAACGAGATGAAGCATCAGGATTACGGTGATCCAGAAATCGCCACCCGCATTGCGCAGTACGAAATGGCCTACCGTATGCAGACCAGCGTACCGGAACTCGCCGACATCTCCGACGAACCACAGGAAGTCCTCGATCTCTACGGTCCTGGCGTCCACGAATCCGGCACCTTCGCCCGTAATGCCCTCCTCGCCCGGCGCCTCGCTGAACGTGGAACACAATTTATCCAGCTCATGCACGCCGGCTGGGACCAGCACCGCTCTCTCACTACCGAGCTTTACACTCAGTGTAAGGACACCGACCAGCCCAGTGCCGGTCTCATCCGTGATCTCGAACAACGTGGCATGCTCGATGAGACCCTCGTCATCTGGGGTGGTGAATTCGGCCGCACCCCCTTCCTTCAAGGCAACATGAAGGACCGCAAAGGCTGGGGCCGTGACCATCACCCCTACGCCTTTACCACCTGGATGGCTGGAGGCGGAGTCAAGCCCGGCATCACCCATGGAGCCTCCGACGATATCGGCTTCAACGCCGTGCACGACAAAGTCCACGTTCATGACTTTCAGGCCACCGTCCTGCACCTGCTGGGCATCGATCACGAGCAACTGACCTTCAAGTTCCAAGGCAGGCATTTTCGCCTAACCGATGTCCACGGCAAGGTCGTGAAGGACATCGTCTCGTAGGGATTTCGGACTCTACCAGACCATTTTTTGTCCGCCTCCGGCTTTTCTCCCTCGCAAAATTGCGCCCATAAGAAGAAAACCCACTGCAACAGGCGCTAGGGGAGCCTCAGCCGTGACTCCCGCAGCCTCAGCGCCGCACGTCTCATCAGAATAAAGATCGCCGTCTCTCCGAACCCGGATGGGGCGCCGATCTTGAAAGCTCCAACCTCCCTATCATTGTATGACTGAAGACCAATCCAACTCACCGGAGAGCCCACCGGAATCAGGATCCTCGGAATCCGAGCTCATCGCTATTCGTCGAGAGAAGCTTGCACGCCTGCGCGAACTCGGCGTGGATCCTTTCGGAAGCAGATTCGAAACCGATACTACTGCTTTCGATCTCAAGGAGGCTTTCGTGGATGATCAAGCTGTTCGATTGGCCGGCAGAATCCTCGCCATACGAGACATGGGCAAATCGGTCTTCTTTGTCATCGGCGACGTGCACGGTCGCATTCAAGGCTACTTGAACAAAAAGGGAGTTTCCGAAAAAGACTGGGAGGTCTGGCAATTGCTCGACCGGGGAGATTGGATCGGAATTGAGGGTGTCACCTTCACGACCGGGAAGGGTGAGCCTACCGTCAAAGTGGGCTCCCTGCAGGTCCTCTCGAAAGCGCTCCGTCCCATGCCCGATAAATGGCATGGAGTTGCTGACCGGGAGATCAAGTATCGCAAACGACACCTAGACCTCATGGCGAATCAGCGGAGCGCTGATCTTTTTGTGCTTCGGTCCCGCATGCTGGCCGAAATCCGAAATTTCTTCCATGAGCGGGACTTCCTCGAGGTCGAGACGCCCATGCTTCAGGACGTGGCAGGAGGGGCTGCAGCCCGACCCTTCGAGACCCACCATAACGCGCTCAATATGCCGCTCACCCTGCGTATCGCTCCCGAGCTCTACCTCAAGAGGCTTCTGGTAGGAGGATTCCCCAAGGTTTTTGAGTTAAACAGAAACTTCCGCAATGAGGGGATCTCAAGGAGGCACAACCCCGAGTTTACCATGCTGGAAGCTTACTGGGCATTCGCAGATTTTGAGAAAATGGCCGAACTGGTCGAAGAACTGGTGTGCTCACTGGCAGAAAAGTTCTTTGGCACTCTGCAAATCGAACACAAAGATGAAGAAGGTGAAGTGATAAGAACCATCGACCTCTCGCGCCCTTGGAAACGTCGTCCATATCGCGAACTTGTTTGTGAAGCGGCTGGCAAAGACTGGTTTGATATCAGCCCCGACGAGCGAAGAGCACGTGCCGAAACGGACTTCAACCTCGAAATTGGAGCGGAACTCGAAGATTACGAGGTCACTCAGCAAGTCTTTGAGAAACTGGTGGAGGAGCACACCTTCGACCCCTGTTACGTCACTCATGTGGACGCCAAGCTGATCCCACTCGCCAAGCTCAATGAGGCGGACCCTGCCACCATCGATGTCTACGAACTCATCATTAACGGTCAGGAAATTTCCCCTGGATACTCAGAGCTCAACGACCCCGACTCTCAACGAACCCGTTTCGAGGAGCAAAGCGGGGGGGAAGCTCAGGAAATCGATGAGGATTTTGTCGAAACTCTCGAGCACGGCATGCCGCCGGCAGGAGGAATCGGAATTGGTATTGATCGACTGATCATGCTTCTCACCGGTGCTCCAACGATTCGGGACGTCATCCTCTTTCCCCAGTTGAAACGTAAGGACTAATTCTCCCCAAACCGTCCGTCCGGCCGGGGATCACTGGAGATCTGCCTCCCAGCCTCTGACTCTCTCAACACCGCGGTTCCACCGCGCCTTGATTCCGGAGAAATCTTCCTCGGAAGGGTCAAAAC
>DFWB01000232.1:546-14103 GCA_002380675.1 Akkermansiaceae bacterium UBA4145 | reverse complement strand
GGAGCATGGCTTCGGTTTCGGGGTCTGAAGCGTTGTTCTTTTCCCCGCCAGAACGCGAGTTCTGACCAGCGTGGAGTTTTTGAACGAGTTTTTCAGTCGCTCGAACGGTGAGTCGCTGACGCATCACTTGGTCCGCCACTGTTCGCTGATCGCGCTTTACCTTAATGCCGAGGATAGCTTTTGCGTGTCCGACGGTGATTAGTCCGTCCGCTACAAACTTCTGAACGTCCTTCTGAAGATCGAGTAGCCGCATGGAGTTTGCTATGGTCGCGCGTGACTTCCCGACCCGCTTTGCGATCTCATCCTGCTTCATGTCGAACTCCTTGGCTAGTTTGACATAGCCATTGGCTTCTTCTATCGCATTGAGGTCCTGGCGCTGGAGGTTTTCCACGAGAGCCATCTCGAGGACTTCCCGGTCCGTGGCCTTACGCTGGATCACCGGAACGGTTGCAAGGCCTAGTTTTTGAGACGCCCGCCAACGCCGCTCTCCGGCAATGAGCTCGTATTTCCCACTCACTCTTCGAGTGATCAGAGGCTGAATCACACCGTGAGCTCGAATGGATTCGACGAGTTCCTCTAAGTTGGTCTCTGGGATTTCACCTCTCGGCTGAAGAGGGCTGGTAACGACTTCCTGAATCGGGACTTCAGCGACCTCGGATTCGGGGTTTTTAGTGTCTTTGGATTTGGCGCGTTTTTTGCTCGCTGACGCGGCCTGCTTTTTCTTTCCGGCCGGAGCGTTTTTCTTCGCAGTCGGTTTTTTTATGAGAGCTCCTAATCCCTTTCCAAGCGCCTGTTTCGCCATGTCGTCCACTATTAGGACAGACAAGATCGTAAGATCAAATATCATTTCGTTATTTAACGAGACCAGAGTTCCTTCATGGAAAAGGTGCGGCACGTGGTTAAGTTTGAAGTTAAGATTGACACGGTCGTGGTGCTTGACGAGGAGTCCGACTTGCCCCAGAAATCCCCCGTGAGCCGGACGCTTTTGATGCTACTGATTGTGGCGTTGCTGGGAGGTGGAGGCATATCAGCCCAGCCTGAAAAAACTGAGAAGGTGCCTAAGGAGGTCCTTGATCAGGCGGTGGCGGCCACCCGGTTGATGGGGCAGCAGGTCCTCAAGGGAGATTACCGTGTCGCTCTTGATCGCATGTATCCTCGCTGGAAAAACAGGGCAGCTAAGAGGCTTGAGGGAGGCCAGACAGAGCTGGCAAGGCGTTTGGAGGATATCCCGGCTAAGATGGCAAGCCAGGGGATTTCGATGCTGAAGTATGAGGTTGGCGAGCCAACCGGCGCCCACGAGGTGGTCCTGTTGCGAGGCAAGGATAGGAGTGGGAATGATGTAAATATGTATTTGGAGTGGTTGGTCTTTGTCCCGACCAGGGCAGAATATCGCATCATTGATCCTCAGACTCGACTAGCTCGCCGGATCGAAACCACAGGGTTTCAGGTGGCAGTGAACAGGAAGGGGACTGCTGACTGGTATTTTATCGATGGGCGTAATTGTAGTATTGCGGATCTTCGGAGCTTTTTCCCGGGTCTTCCGGAAGATCTCGGCCTTCTTGGAATCCCCAAGGTGGGAGGTGGTGAGCTTGGGCGAGGGCGATGAAAGCCAGGAATGGTCGGACCAATTCAAATTGAAAGGCGGCAAAGCGGCAAATAGCTCATGGGTAAATCAGCGAAGAACAGAGACGGAGGGAAAAAGGGGGGACAAAAAGGGGAGAGCCTTAAGGAAAAAGCACGTAAGAGGCGCCAACTGGAGCAGTTGAAGGAGCGTGCAAAAAGTGAATATTGTGAGGCTCGATCCTCTGAAATTCATGGAACAGGTGTGTATGCGATCAAAGACATTCCGGTTGGGAAGAAGATCATCGAATACCTTGGAGAGAGGATTGATAAGGAAGAGAGTGAAAGGCGCGCGAACGCGCAGATGGAACATGCTGAAAAGACAGGGGATGCGGCGGTTTACATCTTCACCCTCAACAAGAAATGGGATCTCGATGGGAACATGCCTTGGAATACAGCTCGTCTCCTGAATCATTCATGCGCTCCGAATTGCGAGGCTTGGATTGAGGATAAGCAGATCTTTCTCTATTCCCTTAGAGAGATAGCCAATGGGGAGGAGCTGACCTTTGATTACGGATTTGATATAGAAAACTACGAGGATCACCCCTGTTTATGTGGGAGTGACGACTGTGTGGGCTATATTGTGGGAAGGGATCACTGGGAAGAGCTGGCCGCTCGTCTGGCCAAGAAAACATCCTGAGTGAGCTCAAGAAATAATGGCTTCTCTAAGAAGACGTCGCTTCGAGTGGTTCAAACCGTCCCTGTAGAACGGTAGTGTCTCGGGAACTGGCACGTTTGCCGGTTGGCAGATCATTCTCAGAAGCTATGATTGCGGAGTGATACGTTTAATCCTGCTGCTGCTATTTCTCGGGGTAATTGGTCCGTCTTCGACCAGGGGAGGAACGCCCGAGGAGGCGTTACGAATTCGATCTTCTTACGAAAAGGCTCTTGAGGAGTGGGCAGGTAAGCTGGCGATTGCTGCGCCCGAAGAGCAATTGAACGTCTGGGCGAATCGCCCGGTCTCATCATATCATGGGGGGCTTATGTGGAATGCGATAAAAGGTGCTCTCGATCAAGAGTGGGCGATAGAATATTGTGTCTGGTTGCTTGAGAGAGCTCCAGTCTACTCAGTCGGGCGAGAGGAGGGCAGTGCTGTCTCCAGAGCTGCCCGCATTGTTGAGGCCCTGCGCGCAGTGCATTACCGGAGTGCAAAAGTTGGGATGCTCTGTCTGGCCCTTACAAGTCAATCAGACCCGGCAATCATGAAGGTTGTTGAAAAAGTGGAGTCTCAAAACCCCAGTGGAGAGGTGCAGGGGCAGGCGGCCCTTGCAATTGCGATGATGCTCAAGGGTTTGGGTGACGACCCTGAAATTATGGAGAAGAGAATTGCTCACCTCCGAAGTGCAATCATCAAGGCTCATGAAGTTGAGGTTGGAGATACCACGGTTTCAAAGCTCGCGATGGACGAAATTTTTATCATCCAGAATTTGACCAAGGGGCGGACGGCCCCGGATGCGATTGGAAGAGATTCGTCAGGAGAGCCATTCAAGCTGAGTATGCTGAAGGGGAAGGTGATCGTGCTGGCTTTCTGGCACACCAGAATGAGAGAAGCTGAGCGTGGTCTCAGCCTGTTGAGCAAACTTCATGAGCAGTATGGTCAGCGTGGAGTAGATCTTATCGGAGTTACCTCTGATTCGCTGGCGGTTCTTAGAGGTCTACGTGCGAATAATACGATTCCATGGCGAAATTTTAGCGATGAAGATGGTCGAATTCATTCTCAGTTCCGAGTCAGAGATCTTCCCATCGTGTATGTTTTAGACGCGGAGAGAAAAATCAGATACATCGGTGGTCCCGGATCATTTGTAGATCTTACCGTCGAGGGTATGCTTGCGAAGTAAGGAGGCCGATAGCCGAGGAAGCTTTGTTTGGGGCGCCTGCCGGCCGACGAATAAACCGGTTTCACTCTTCAGTGACCGCGCCCTGCTCCTTTTTTGCCAGTTGATCAAGGATTCCATTGACGAAGCTGGGGGAGTCGGTTGTGCCGAAGGCGCGTGCTAACTCAATCGCTTCATTAATGGCCACAGCACTGGGGATGCTAGGATCAAAGAGGAGCTCATAGCCTCCGAGACGAAGAATAGCTCTGTCAACACGATCAAGGCGCTCGGGGGAGTAGTTCTCGATAACAGCAGCCAACTCGTTGTCAACTTTCTCGAGATGGCACCGGAGTTGTCCGTAATATGCCTCAATGGAACTCGAGGCGTTGGCGAGTTCCTTCTCTGCCTTCGCGACGGCTCTGAGTTCGGGTAATTCGGTCTCCTCGTTACCAAGGGAGAGAGAAAGTCGATGTGCGAGAGGGGTGATTTTACTCTTCAGTTCAGCGGCCATTTTTTGCGCTTCTCTCAATGCGGGAAGTGTTGGAGTGCATTCTGTGGCGGCCTCTGCTGCAGCAATAGAGGCGCGGTTGCTTTGGCTGGCGCCCCTCATGCTCTCTCTTAACCGTGACGGCTCTTTGTTCCCGTTGATTTCACGGCGAATGTTTTCGAGATGTTCCTGAAGGCGTTCCTCTTCCAGCTTCCATTCCTTGAGGTGCAATCCGATATCGTCGGAGGCATCTGAACTCCCAAAGAGGTCCAGAGGGCTCAATATATGATGGAGAGACTCAAGAAGATTCTCTCGTCCCTGCTGAAGGTGCAATGTCGCCTTGGCGCGTGCCTTCGTGGATCTGTCTCGCAATGATTCCAGCAATAGGTGCAAGATCGACGGGTCGAGGCTCTCTGGGAGAGGCTCGGAAGGTTGCAACGCATACAGAAACTGTACCACTGCCTCCCGCATGCGGCGACGTGAAGACTCAGGCATTCTTTGTTTGGAATCGAAGACTTCCCTTGCTGTCGAGTTCTGAGAAGACATCCACCATCGCTGCCGCGGTGCGAGCAGCTTCTGTTCCGCGGTTAATCTTATCTCCAATGCAGCGCATGTGAGCCTGGGTCTCGTCTTCAACGAGGAGAACCTCGTGGATTACGGGGGTTCGATATTCAAGGGCAAGCTGTTGAAGCGCGTCCGTCACATTGCGGGCGACGAGGTCCGCATGTGAGGTTTCGCCCTTGATGATAACGCCAAGAGCGATCACACAGATCGGCCTCTCGAGCTCAAGGAGGGCCTTTATTGTGACTGGGATTTCGAAGGCGCCCGGGACTCTAACAAGGTCTACGCGGGTTTCTGGAAGATACTCGCTGAGTTCACTGATGACATTTTCTACTAAGCTGTCGCTATACGTTTCGTTGTATTTCGATGCAACGATGGCGAGCTTTCCCGTCTTGGCCTGAAGGATGCGGGGCTTTCGTGGAAGCGCTTGGGACATTGTGGTAGGTGGGAGAGACTATGGGCTGAGAAGACATCTAAGATCTGATGAAATCCGCTTCTAGAGGTGATGTCCAAGCTTGTCACGCTTGGTATCCAGATAGCGTTTGTTGTGCGGGTTTGCCTCTGAGCGAATAGGGATTTGATCGATAATCTCAAGGCCATATCCTTCAAGGCCCACGACTTTCTTAGGGTTGTTGGTAAGCAGGCGGATCTTGCGAACTCCGAGGTGGTGGAGGATTTGTGCACCCACACCATAGTGGCGAAGGTCTGAAGCAAAGCCCAGTTTCTCGTTTGCTTCCACGGTATCGAGCCCTTCCTCCTGTAGCTTATAGGCGTGGATTTTCGCGGCGAGCCCTATGCCTCGCCCCTCCTGACGCAGGTAAAGCAGGACGCCTCCCTCCTTTGCGATATGAGCAAGAGCGGTGTGAAGCTGGCTGCCACAATCACAGCGGCGTGAAGTGAAGACGTCGCCGGTTAAGCACTCCGAATGCACTCGGACCAAAAGCGATTTGCTGGGATCGATCTCTCCTCGGGTAAGTGCCACATGATGAGATCCGTCGGTGAGGACTCTATAGAGGTGACAGGAAAAATCGCCGTAGTCAGTTGGAAGATTGATAGTTTCCTCAAACTCAACAAGGCGCTCGGTACGGCGGCGGTACTCTATGATCTGAGCGATCGTACATGCCTTGAGACCGTGCTTTTCCTGATACTCTCCAAGGTCGCCAACCCGGGCCATGGTGCCATCTTCGTGCATTATCTCGCAGAGCACTCCAGCGGGCGGCAGGCCTGCAATCCGCGCAAGATCGACAGCAGCCTCAGTATGCCCGGCCCGGCGGAGAACACCATCATCTTCCGCTTGTAGCGGAAAGACATGACCGGGTTGGACGAGGCTCTCTGATGATGCCCCTTCGTCGGCGAGCAGCGATATGGTCCTCGATCTGTCGGCGGCAGAAATTCCAGTGGTAATCCCTTTTGCAGCATCCACCGATACCGTGAAAGCCGTGCGGTGCTCTTCGCGGTTTCTCCGGGACATCGGGGGAAGCGTGAGATGTTCCACGCGTTCACGAGTGAGGGGAGCGCAGATTAGGCCACGGCCATGAGTGGCCATGAATGCAATGGTCTCGGGTGTGGAGAGGGAGGCGGCGCTAATCAGATCGGCCTCATTTTCCCGACCCGGATCGTCGGAGACAATAACGAGGCGGCCGAGGGCGATATCGGCTACGATTTCCTCGACGGTACTGAACTTGAGTGCGGACATGGACTGTTACCTCTTGTTAGGGATTCGATTGAATACCTTCTTCTTGTGGGTTTACTTCAGATTAGCCGAAAGAAAAGGTATAGAAGCAAATGAACTGATATTCTTCTTCCTGAGGGGTATTTCCCGCAACCCAGGGGATGGACACTGTTGGCGGTTGGTTGATTCCACTCTACGAAATGATTAGCCTCTAATACAAATATTAGCCAAGGCTAATATTGCGTTGCCTTTGGATGTTTCCTGGGCATATTCGCGCTAGATGTTTCATTGGATTCAAGGATCTTTGGCCCTTCTGCTGAGTCTCTTGCTTTGTAATTGTAAAGAAGCGGGGGATGCCTCAGCTAAACCACCGGGCTCTGGACCATATCGGATCACGGCCACAACGGGTATGGTAGCCGACCTGGTCCGACAGGTCGCTGGCGAGCGGGCCCGGGTTGAGGGTATTATAGCGGAGGGCGTAGATCCCCACCTTTATGCCGCCACGACGAGTGACGTGAAGGCCCTCCGGAATGGTGATGTGATTTTCTACAATGGATTGAACCTCGAGGGGAGGCTAACCGGAGTTCTGAAGAAGATGGCGAGCGGTAAGCCAGTCTGCGCGGTCGCCGAGGCGTTTGAGGGAGCCGAGGACTACATGATCAAGGATTCGGGTGATGAGATGGACCCCCACATATGGATGGATGTGGCCGGTTGGATGAGAGCTCTGGGTGCCGTTTCCGAGACTCTCCGTAGCTACGATCCGCGATATGAATCTCACTACAACGAGAGGGCCGGAAGCTATATGGAGACCTTGGAGAAGCTCGACGACTATGTGAGAGAGGTGATGCAGAGCATTCCCTCGGAGCACCGGGTGCTCGTGACCGCTCATGATGCCTTTGGGTATATGGCGCGCGCGTATGGAGTTGAGGTCCACGGCGTTCAGGGATTAAGCACTGAGGCTAAGCCCGGACTGAGGGATATCGAATTGCTGGTCGATTTTCTTGTGGAGCGTGAAATCCCGGCGGTATTTGTAGAAAGCTCGGTCTCTCGGAAGAGTGTAGAAGCTCTGGTTGAGGGTGCTGAGGCTCAAGGGCACGTGGTGGTGGTAGGGGGGCAACTGTTTTCGGATTCCATGGGGCCGGCAGGAAGTTATGAGGGAACTTATGTGGGGATGATTGACCACAACGTGAATACGATTGCCCGAGCGCTTGGGGGAATAGTCCCGGTTGGGGGATTTCGCCAGTGGAGAGAGAGGACGCAATGAAATCCTTTGTAGACGATCGGGAGGTCCCATCCGCCGGACGCCCGGAGCATCCTGACAATATTCCGTTGTCGGTCCATGACCTTACGGTGGCCTACGATCGTAAGCCCGTAATCTGGGATGTGGAGTTGAACATCCCGGAGGGAAAACTCGTAGGGGTAATCGGCCCGAATGGTGCTGGAAAAAGCACGCTGCTCAGGGCCTGCCAGGACCTAGTGCCCAAAACTTCCGGTGAGGTTCAGATCTATGGTAAGCCCTACAAGGAGCAGCGAAGGGCGGTAGGTTATGTTCCTCAGCGGGAGAGCGTGGATTGGGATTTTCCCGTCAGCGCGATTGATGTTGTCGCGATGGGAACTTACGGGACGCTGGGCTGGTTTCGAAGGGTGGGAAAAATGCAGAGGAAATTCTCGATGGAGTGTCTTGAGCGGGTTGGAATTCCACACTTGGCCGATCGTCAGATCAGTCAGCTCTCTGGAGGTCAGCAACAACGGGTGTTTCTCGCGCGTGCTCTGGCACAGAATGCGAAACTCTATTTTATGGACGAGCCTTTCGCTGCGGTTGACGCTGCGACAGAGCAGGCGATCGTTAGCCTTCTCAGGGAGTTAAACAATACGGGAAAAACCTGTCTGGTAGTGCATCATGATCTCGCCTCCGTGACTCAGTATTTTGACTGGTTGGTGCTTTTGAACATGCGGGTAGTGGCATCTGGTCCGACCGACGAGGTGTTCACAAGGGAAAATCTGCAAAAGACCTATGGGGGAAAGCTGAGTCTACTTGATGACGTAGCAGACCGGTTGCGCAATGTGGGGAGATAAGGGACAAAAGGGTCTGGTGTTTCCATTGATTCTTGCAATTTCGGCTCTCTTGGGAGGCGTCGCGGAAGCGGCTTTGCCGACGGTTGAAGGCAGAGCGGATGTATGGAAACTCGTCACCCTCCAATCGTACAACTCTCGCCTTGTCATTCTATCAACCACGCTCCTAGGAGTAACCTCCGGGTTAGTCGGGGTGTTTTTGCTTTTGCGAAAACGCTCTTTGATGGGTGATGCGCTCTCCCATGCCACTTACCCTGGGATAGGGCTGGCATTCCTCGTCATGACCTTGTTTGGAGGGGAGGGGAAATGGCTGCCGGGGCTCCTTATGGGAGCTTCTGTAACTGGAGTAGTGGGGGTAAGTCTGGTTTCAGCGATCAGGCACACTACCTTGCTCAAGGATGATGCGGCCATGGGTATCATTCTGGGAGTTTTTTTTGGGGCTGGTGTGGCCATTATGAAAATGGTCAGCAACCTTCCAGGGGCTGACGCCGCCGGACTGGATAGCTTTGTCTATGGAACAGCGGCATCTCTGATTTTCGCCGACTTTCTGCTGATTCTCGTTGTTACAGGAGTCGTCTGCGGAGCTGCGATTCTTCTTCTAAAGGAATTTACGCTGGTCTGCTTTGATGAGTCGTTTGCAATCAGTCAGGGTTGGCCTGCGCTGCGCCTGGATCTGATTATGCTGGCCTTGGTAACAGCAGTAACAGTGGTAGGGCTTCAGGCAGTGGGATTAGTGTTAATCATTGCCTTCCTGATCATACCAGCAGCGGCAGCACGGTTTTGGAGTCACAAGCTGCATGTGATGCTTTTGCTCGCAGCCTCTATAGGTGGAGCCAGTGGATGGTTGGGGTCGTGCCTCAGCTCACTCCTTGTCGACCTTCCCACGGGGGCGGTCATCGTTTTGGTCGCAGCAACAATATTCACGGTTAGTATGCTGTTTGGTTTTGTACATGGAATTCTGCCGCGAGCTGTCCGCCAAACACGTCTTCGGCGTAAGGTAGGAAGGCAGCACCTTCTACGAGCAATTTATGAAATTCTGGAAAGTCGCCAGCCTGATGCCGCTGAACCGGTCAGTAATCTTCCAATAGACCTCGTATTGCTTGCTCACCACCGGTCTTGGTCACCCGCGGAGCTTCAGCGTCTCCTGCGTACGGCTCGGGGAGAGGATCACCTTGAGGATGAGGTGCCAGGCAGGGTGCGATTGTCAGAATCAGGGTTTGGAGAGGCAGCGCGCGTTACCAGAAATCACAGGCTGTGGGAGCTCTACCTGATACGCTATGCAGACATTGCCCCCTCTCATGTCGATAGAGATGCTGATCTGGTTGAGCATGTTCTGGATGCTGACGTTGTGCGGCAGCTCGAATTGGAGCTTCAAGGCCGACCTGTCAGAATGTTCGTTCCGCCTAGCCCCCACTTAATCGATCAACCATCCGGGTAAATAATGGAATTCAATTGGGATAGCTTGGATACGTGGACTGTCGTGATTGGAGGGCTCAGTGCCGTCGCTGCTGCCTTACCTGGATGCTTCTTAGTCCTGCGCCGGATGAGTATGATGGGCGATGCTATCAGTCATGCGATTCTTCCGGGCATCGCGATGGGGTTTTTGCTGACCCACACCCGTATCACAGTGGTCATGTTTATCGGGGCAGCATGCGCAGGATTGCTCACCGCAGCATTTACACAGTGCATCAGTAAATATGGCAAGGTAGACCGGGGAGCTGCGATGGGCATCGTGTTTACCACTCTCTTTGCGATTGGCCTCATTCTTATTCGTCAGTCCGCCCAGCATGTGGAGCTGGATCCAGGCTGCGTTCTTTACGGGTCTTTGGAGTATAGCGTTATCGACATGCTGCAGATTGGAGCGATCGAACTGCCCCGTGCGGCGGTGAGCATAGGGTCTGTTATGTGCATTAATATTCTCGTTATTGCATTTCTATACAAAGAGTTGGCTATCTCAACATTTGACCCAGCTCTGGCGACTACTCTCGGAATTAGTTCGGTGCTCATGCACTATATTCTCATGGTTGTGGTGGCGGTCACTACCGTGGCGGCTTTCGAGGCATTGGGTAGTATCATTGTCATTGCAATGCTCGTTGTGCCGCCAGCTACCGCTCTCCTTCTCACCAAAAGGCTCTCTAATATGCTTATGCTTAGCGCGGTAATTGGGATGCTTTCAGCTTTCCTTGGGCATTTGGGGGCTGTGGCGGTTCCGCCGGCATTCGGGTTTCAGGCCACAGTGAGCTCGGGAATGATGGCGGTTGCTGCTGGCGTTCTCTTCTTTTGCGCCTGGTTCTTTTCGCCCTCGCAAGGGTTGTTGGTTCGTCTCAGGAAGAATGGAGGCCGCTTGCCCCCGGTTGCCGGTGAGGGCTCCTAACAATTCGTTAGCTGCGTTGTGGGTGTCTCCGAGCCGCCCCAATACTTTGCAACAATAGTTGCACGAAGTCTGGAGGGTGTGGTATCATGACATTCTGCCGGGTGCTTTGTAGAGAGTCGAACCCGCGGCGCCAGCTACCATACGTCATGACAGAATCAACGATGTCCGCGCTCAATCCGGACCGAGCGACCTTAAACTTTCTGAATGGGTTCCCTGAGAAGGTCCGGAAGAGGGGTGAAAAGGCGCAGCAGGATGGCGCTGTAACTCAGATCTTTGGGAACCATCTTTTTATTCAAGGAAGAGTTGAGGATAAAGATGGAGTTCATCGCACCACTTTGCGGCTGCAAGGTAACAGGTGGTTCGGTAACTGCACTGAGGAGAAAGAGGAGATCGCAGGTGCTGCAATGTATGCCACGATGCTTGAGAGGATGCACCGGGGCGAGGATTTGCCGGAGTCACCGAACGAGTTCGATGACACTCCGGTGATCGACTTGATTGAAGGCAAGCTGGATAGAGAGGTTGACGATCAGGAGGCAGACTTTGTCAGCAAGGTGGAAAAGCGTTACCGGCGTTATGTGATCGAGGGCGAAATCCACGATCACGATATGGTGCGGCTGAGTCCCAGGTGGGAGATCAGCAGCTATGAGCCGCTCGAGCTGTGGCCTGTGCCCCCCGGGGATATAATCGAGTTCTGGAATTATATCGCCTATGCTTTCTACAAGCGGAAGTTGAATTACCCGGAGTTCATGAACGCGATCACTGATCTTGGCGCGGTGCAGCGCAAGATGAGTGACTGGGAGCAGGAACGGGAAATCGCGGCGTGGTATGACCGTATTGAGAGGGTGAATGATCGGCCTCCCCAAATGACTCCTGTCGAAGCGGAGTTTCGGTTGGTTTCAACAATCAATGAAGCTCGTATAGAGGCACGTGAGGAAGGTGGAGAGTGGTATGCGTTGCGGGAGAAGCAAGAGATTGAGCGTCTTTTGGATCTTTATCGGGATTCTGCATTGAGGATTGATGCTGCGAGCCAGATTCTGTGGGAGCATTTCCTCAGTTTCTACAGCCAAGATGGGGTGACCGGACTGGATCTTGACGAGGAGGAATCCTGTCGATTCCTCAATAGAATGTTTTGTCAGGAAGCGGTCAGAGGTCGGCTGGTCAACTTGGATACTCGAGAGTTTAAGGTCGTTAAGGAGCCTTTGAAGTGGGTGTGTGATGATGATCCGGCCAATCCTAATTGCTTCGCGCTCCAGCTGGTGACCAAAGGAGGGGAGGATGTCTCGCACTCGGTGCGTCTTCTTCCGGGGCGTGAGGAACTCTACCAGTCCGATGAGACGGTCTTCCCAGGGCCTCCACGTTGGCTTGAAGAGACGGAAGTAATGCCGAGGTATTTGATTCCCAAGACCGTCATCGATAGTCTTGAGGGTGTTGAGTTTCTCAGGAAAATTGGTGCGAGGCTTCCTGAGTCGATGCGTCGACGGGTCGTTGACCTCGATCTCTACCCCAGGTTCGAGATGAAGATCGTGCAGGGTCTGACGGCAGCTGAGACGGAGCACCTGGTCATCGATGTGGCCGCCTTGGAGAAAAAAGAGCGACGAAGCGAAAAGCTGATCAAGGGAGGATGGGAGCTCGTTGAGCAGAAGCCCGTCAAGGGCAAGCAGCTTCTACGTTTTGCCAGAGAAAAGCTCTATCCGATACCCGGAATTCTGGCAGAACTGGGCCTCTCGTATGACGAGAAGCTCGATGCCTTTAAGACTCGAATCACAAAGCAGTTCCCTGAAAAATTTGCTGAATGGAACGAGAGAATGCCTGACTCCGTTGAGATCGAGATGGATGGCAAGTTGCGGACAATTCTTGCTGATCCGGTTTCTGCTGCGGTCAGGTTTGAGGTGGTCAATCAGGAGATTGATTGGTTCGACCTCAGGGTCGTGATTGATGTTCAGGGGGTAAACCTGAGCAAGGCCCAGATCCGGCAGCTGGTAGCTGCCCGCGGTGGATACGTCCGGATGGATGACGGATCGTGGATGCGCCTCGAGATCAAACTCGATCCGGACCAGCGCGATGCTGTAACTCGTCTCGGTCTGGATCCCTTCGACTTGTCGGGCGATACCCATAGGATGCACGCAATGCAGCTGGCCGATCCCAAGGCAGCCGAGGTGTTCGATCCCAAAGCGTGGAAGCGCATTAAAGATAGCGCCAAGGAGATTAACATCGAGGTTGAGCCCGAGCTGCCTGCTGAGTTGAACGCCGAGTTGCGTCCGTATCAGGTAGATGGCTTCAACTTCCTGGCCTACCTCGCAACGAATCGCTTCGGGGGAATTTTGGCTGATGACATGGGCCTCGGGAAGACGGTTCAGAGCCTAGCGTATATTCTGTGGTTGCGGCAGCTTGCCAAAAATCAGGGTAAGCACATGCCAGCGCTGGTTGTTTGTCCGAAGTCTGTTCTTGATGTCTGGGCGATGGAGGCTGAGCGTTTCGCTCCAGATTTGAAGGTGCAGGTCCTAAGGAGTCGGGACCAGTTGGATCTGAAGGCGTTGGAGACTGAGCTCGATGTTCTCGTCCTCAACTACGCTCAATTAAGGGTTGGTGGTGATGAGCTCAATAAGGTCAGGTGGCTGGTGGTGATCCTCGATGAGGGTCAGCAGATTAAAAATCCAGATTCCAAAGCGGCTAAATCTGCGAGGGACCTGAACGCAGAGAATCGGCTGGTTCTCACGGGAACTCCGATCGAGAACCGGCTGATGGATATGTGGTCGTTGATGGCCTTCGCAATGCCGGGGGTTCTCGGTTCTCGAGCGTATTTCAAGAAGCGGTTCGATAAGAGAAAGGATCCTAATTCCCAGAACAGGCTTGCCGCAAGATTGCGTCCGTTTCTGCTGCGGCGAACCAAAGGTCAGGTCGCCAAGGATCTGCCGCCTCGAACCGAGGAGGAGGTCTATGCCAACATGGACGGAAT
>DFWB01000232.1:0-159 GCA_002380675.1 Akkermansiaceae bacterium UBA4145 | reverse complement strand
CTCGATTCTGACGAGGCAGTCAAAAAGAACAGTTTTGCGATTTTACAGGGTTTGATGCGGTTGCGGCAGATATGCTGTCATCCCGGTCTTATTGATCCCAAATATCTGAAGGAAGAAAGCTCCAAGTTAACTGCGCTTTTTTATCTTCTCGATCAGCTT
>DFWB01000117.1 GCA_002380675.1 Akkermansiaceae bacterium UBA4145 | reverse complement strand
AGAAAGGAACTAGGGTCGCACCTCACCTGCTCGCCATACTTGATCCTCAAGGAACAGTAGCTCAGGTAGAGATGCTGCCGCGCTCTCGTGATTCCTACATAAAGTAAGCGACGCTCCTCATCCTGAGTTCCCTCCTCCTTACTTCGCCAGTGGGGCAGCACTCCCTCTTCCAAACCCACTAAAAAGACTACCGGAAACTCAAGCCCTTTGGAGGCATGGAGGGTAATCAGGGTCACCCCGGATTTTTTCTCGAGTTCTTCCTCCTCCGGCTCGGCATCAAGGGCCGCATCATCAAGGAACTGCTGGATCGTTCTCCCCTTCCGGAGAGCATCCGTCAACGCAGCAACCACCTCCGCCACGGCCTCTCCTCTTTGCTCTCGCTCCTCGTCCGTTCGGCACGACCGCATCAGCCATGCGGTGTAATCAATCTCCTTCAGGAACTCGCTGAGAGCCTCTCCTGCCCTGCCGGCTGCGATCCGTGGCGAGTACAACTCAATTAGCTCAACGAAATTCCGGATTGACCCACTTCCCTTCGCAGAGAGCTGACTGGTGAAGGAGAAATCTTTCATCGCGTCCCAGCCTCTCATTCCATGCTCCCGGCAGTGTTCAAGCAACAGCATGGCGGTGTTGGATCCGATTCCCCGGGGAGGAGTATTCAGGATCCGCAGGAGACAGACGTCCGCCAGGGGGTTGGCCAGAACCTGAAGATAGGCGAGAACATCTCGAACTTCCCTGCGATCATAAAAACTCTGGGCTCCAACCAGTCGGTAAGGAATCTCCTCCTGCCGGAAGACCTGTTCGACTTTCCGGATGTGGGTATTGGTCCGGAAGAGAACCGCGAAATCTTCCCAACACCCATTGTCTTTCTCCCTGGCACGCCTGATTTCTTTTGCCATCCAGAGAGCCTCCTCCTCATCTCCGGGCAAGGCCATCAGGGTGACCTTGTCCCCTCCCTTTATGGTCGCTCGCAGGGTCTTTTCATGCCGCGCAGGGCTATTACTGATGAGTTCGTTGGCCACACTCAGGATGGCCTCCGTGCTCCGGTAGTTATTCTCGAGTCGGACAACCTTGGGATCGGGGAAAAAGTGTCCAAACTGCAGGATATTGCTCACCTGTGCCCCTCTCCACCCATAGATACTCTGATCATCGTCTCCCACCACGCAGATATTGTGGGGTGGCCCGACCAGCTGCATCAGCAGGTCCATCTGCAGACCGTTGGTATCCTGAAACTCATCCACGGTGACATAGCGGTAGCGCTCCCTCCAGTATTCACGGGCCTCCCTCTGCTCCCGGAGCACTTGCTCCGCCAACACGAGCAAATCATCAAAGTCGAGCGCGTTGCGAGCCCTCAGCTCCCGCTGATAACTCATCGCTACCGTTCTCACCAGATCATCAGGAATCTCCCCAAGTGACATCCCGGCGTTTTTCTGGCGAGAGACTGCCGCAGTGATGTCCCACGGCTTGATCTTCTCCTTCGCCCCCCCGTGCTGGACGATGAGCTGCTTGACCAAGCCGTCCCGGTCGCCTCCTGCAGCAATACTAAAGTTGGTGTTGTAGCCCAATAACCCGGCATGCACTCGCAGGATCCGCACGCAGAGGGAGTGGAAAGTGCACACCGTCATTTCCTCCGCTGCTTTTCGCCGGACCATCTCTCCTACCCGCTCCCGCATCTCGCAGGCGGCCTTGTTGGTGAAGGTCACCGCAAGAATGTTCCGGGGGTCCACACCCCTCTCCAGAAGATTCGCAATGCGAAAGATCACGGTTCTGGTCTTCCCCGTTCCCGCGCCAGCAAGGATAAGAACCGGTCCCTCAGTGCTTTGCACCGCCTCGGCCTGCGCCTCGTTCAACCCTGCCACTATCGTTCCCCCACCCATTTCGTATGGGACGACACCCTACGAAAGCTGCGCGCTGGGAAAAGACGAATATCAACTGCGGAGGCGAATTCTTCTGGCGAGCCGGCCGCAATTGTCCTGCCGCACTGCCCCACTCTTCTTGCGCTCCCGGTGAACAGGGATTATATTTCCCGTAACGAAAGAATCTTTTCCTCCAAAATCATGTTTGAGAGCTACCAGAACCCTTACGTCGTGGCCGCCGCTCCCGTGGACGTCCGCGCCACCTTTATTCGCCGGACCTATGGACACCTCGCCGCTGCCGTCGGGGCCTTCATCCTGATCGAGCTTGCCCTCTTCCAGATTCCTGACATCGACTCCAAGGTGATGGGGCTTCTGGCACAAAGCCCCTACAGTATGCTCTTCGTCCTCGGCGGATTCATGCTGGCCTCCTACCTGGCCAACAAATGGGCCCTGACCTCTACCAGCAAGGGAATGCAATATGCGGGTCTTGGCCTCTTCGTGATAGCCGAGGCTGTCGTGTTTCTTCCAATTCTCCTCGTCGCGGCCAGCCCCCAATTCCTCAATGCTCCGGATCTGATCGGACAGGCCGGAATGATCACAGCTGCCATGTTTGCCGGATTGACCTTTATTGCCTTTTCAACCAAGAAGGATTTCTCCTTCCTCGGGGGGATTATCAAGGTCGGCTTCCTCGTAGCCGTCGTTACCATCGTGCTCTCCTTCTTCATGGGCTTCAGCCTTGGCCTTTTCTTTTCGGGCGCGATGGTCCTTCTCGCTGCCGCCTCTATTCTCTGGAGCACTAGTAACATCATCCACCACTACGGTACCGAGCAATATGTTGCGGCTTCGCTCGGCCTCTTTGCCAGCGTGGCGATGCTCTTCTTCTACGTCCTGAGAATTCTCATGATCCTCCGGGGCAGCGACTAGATCCTCCCCTTAACGGACACAATAGCTGCTAGCGTCGGCGGGTCCCCTGCCGACGTTTTGCGTTGGCCACCCGCGGGGCCAGCTTTTCCCCGACGGCACCTAGCCTCAGGGCTCCTCCTGGCTTTACACGGACGCCTCCCGGGCGCGCCGAGCCGCCTTGAAGGAACGGATCGCCATCACGGTGAAAAACAGGCAGATCGCGGCCATGATGGCAATTAACACAGGCCCTGGCCCAGTGAGTTCTCCCTTGATCGCAGTGGGAATCAAGCGACCCAGACCAGCGAGAGCTCCCAAGGCGGAGAACAGCACCGCGATATGCATCCCCGCCATGGTGCTCTTCAGGGCCACCAACCCCCCAAGGAGCATCGGCACCCCGACAAATGCCGGAATCAGCGCGGTAACGGACTGCTTACTGGCCCCGAGGGCCTCCCAGCCCAGATACCCTACCAAGCCCAGAACGATGAGAGCCCCCGAACACAAGAAACAGAGATTGCGCATACAGGGAGCCTACCCTGCAAACGTGCAGGGTCAAGAGGGGTGCTCGCTTTGCCCCCATCTGGTCTTTATCGTCCAGTTTTGTGGATGAACAACTCCACATCCTCCCACTGCGCGATAAGATCTCGCGCTTTCTCTTCCTCAAGAACCGAACACGCCGTGGAAAGAGCATCGGCAAGCCAGGCCTCGGGAGCGGTCACTGCCACGACCTTCCGGGCCTCCACACAATCCCCAGTGCGTGGATCAATAATGTGATTCCGGCGATCTCCTGTTCCAAAGTAAAGCCCGGCCCCCGAGGAGACCGCGAGGGCGCGATTCCGCAAGGCGATTTCCTCTCCCTCCACGCCCCGCAGCCCCACAATCCAGTCCTCTCCAGAGGGCTGAGTTCCGAGGCCGTAGAATTCACCAAGATTCACGAGGCAGTGCTGCGCTCCCCCGTCACGCAGGATCTCGCTCGCCCGATCGGTGATCCATCCCTGCGAAAGGCCATTCAAGGTCAGGGCCATTCCCTCCCGGCCAAAGCTCAACTCCCCCTCGCCGCAACGCACCTGCCGGAAGTCCACCTTCTCCAGTAACTGTGCCTGCGCCTCGGGATTGATAGTTCCGGTAGTTTCTACCGCCTCACGCAACCAAGTCCAGTAGGGCTGGATAGTGGGATCAAAGGCTCCTCCCGAGCGTTCCGCGACAAGCAGGGCCTTGCGCACAAGGTCCACAAGTTCCGGGGGAGGATCGTCAAGGCGCCCCGTCCGATTAAGACGAGAAAGAGGCGAATCGGGAAGGTAGAGCGAAAACAAGTTCTCGAGCCTCAGCATTTCCACCTCACACTCCCTGATCAGCGCCTCTGCAACTGTCCTCGGGAGGGCATGGAGTGCCATATCCACGTCGGAATTAAAAAGAACCCCGCGCCAGCGAGCCACTTCTTGAACTTCCCTTCGCTGGCAACCACCTCCCACCAGGGATGCTGCAGTCGTTGCACCAAGAAGGGAAAGAGTCTTTCGGCGATTCATGAAGCTCGTCATTTTCTCCTGAAAAGGAGGCGAATCCCAAGCACTGTGAGAACGATGACCGCGACCCCGGTCAGATCAACGAAGAAGCGGCCCGTTTTCCCTAACAAACTTCCACTGTGCAAGTCGGTGATCACCCGCGACCATGTGAATTCCGAACCCTCCACCAGAATCTGCTGCAGCGGGTCCAGCTCCTTATTCCCCTCTCTGAGACTGCTCCAAGCAACCACAGCCTCAGGAGACGCCTCCTCAAAATCAAGGAACCCTTCACCTAGGACGTGTTGCCCGGCAGCAGTTTCGAGATGTATTCGGTTGTCGGAATCAAGGCCTATCCCCGTAAGAGGAACGGCCGGGAGAGACTCTTCGCCGAGCCGATCAAGGTAAAGCCCCTGCGAATCATATACGAAAATTTCATTCTCGGTTGCCACCACCAATTCAGCCGGCAATGCCACGGCACCGGTCAGAACCCCGCTCTCCTCAAGAAGTCTGTCATCTACAAAGATCTGACCTCCCCATTCAGCAACTAGAAAACGACCTGCATCTGTCACTGAGGGGACCCCCACTGGGATCTGATTGTAGCGCTTCAGCAACCATGCTGAACTCACTTTTTTCTCCGTAAGTCCAAGCCGCTCTCCGTGTTGGAGAAGGAGTCCACTGACAGTCAGCCAGAGGAGAGGGAGTGCAAATACAGCACCGAGATACCGATGCCATTGACGATGCCACTTCCGCGGCCCCGGCCTTCGGCCCTTTTTTCTGGGCCGATCCTTACCCATTTCTACCTACTTGGGACGGATCTGGTCGAGATAGAGGGCCACTCGTCCCATTTCCATCATAGCGCGTGTGGAAAGAGTGGCGCCTGCAATATTGTTTACCCGCCGGCTCAGCTTTCCATTGGACCCGAGCACCGCGCCTTTGAACTGGTTGGTAAACGATGTCCGTCGCACTTCTGCACCAATCGTTTCGCGGTAGATCAGCATTTTGACCGACTCGATTTTTCCTCCACTAACCACAAATCCAGTGGTAATCGGGCGTGTCTTTCCGATCTCGTCGAGGATGACGACCATCTTACCCTTGTAGGTCCAGTAACGGACTCTTGCAGGGCGATATTCATGCCCCATGAGCCGTTGGATCCTACTCTGATTTGAGGAGGAGAGGGTCAGATACTTGGTGGTGGGCACTTGTCCACCACAGGCGGAACGGATGAAGTCTGAGGGTTTCTGGTATACCGTCGTTCCAGCCTCTACTCCGATGGTCAGAACGAGGAGGAATGTTAAGGTGAGTAGATGGTGCATTGGATGAATTCGAGGTGCTGATGCTTTAGTGTAGGGCGGGTGTTCCTATACGCAAATTTACAGGCGAATTCGGATGAAATCTTACTTTCCCCAACCCCGATAAACCGTAGTCGCCGCCAACCCGTGAGGGGTGGCGGCGACCAGAGTTATGAGTATGAAAACGCGTAGCAATCTACGCAGTGTTCAAATTTTAGAAACTGTATCCAACCCCGAGGTTGAAGGACTCGTTGCCACCAGCATCATTGTAATCAGCTTTGAAGACGACGTTGTCGATAGGCCAGTAGTTCACACCTACGGTTACCACGTCAGTGGTGTCGCCAGTGTAATCCTGATACTCGGCGTAGCGGGCAAATACTCCCAAGTTGTCGCTGAGCTTGTAGGAAGGCTCAATGAAGTATCCCCACTGCTCATCAGCGCCGGCTGCTGCAGCGGCTGCACCGCCGATGTCCCAGCTGGACACGAGACCACGGAGGCGGAGACCCCCAATATTGGCGTCAAGTGTGGCACCAATCAGAGTAGCATCGGCTCCGTCTCTTCCCTGAGTGATATCACTCTGATACTGAGCGAAACCAGCGACCTGGAAACCGCTGCCACTGTAAGTGACGCGACCAGTGACGGCAGCATCCTCTGCAGGTGCTTCAGCAACCTTCTTACGTCCGCTACGAATCTTGTAGGAATCAGGAACTGACAGGCCGGAGTGAACTGCGACGTCCCACTTAATTGCCTCGGTGCTACCGCTCAGACCAAGACCAGCTTCCCACCAAGTCGTAGGAATGATGTTCTTTTCAACCGGATTCCGCTCCACACCATAGAAGGTGTCGGGCTCATGAGTCTCGTTAAGCGTTCCAACAGGGAGAAGGAAGAGACCAGCCTTAAAGCTTGTTCCTCCGTCCATTGCGAT
>DFWB01000327.1 GCA_002380675.1 Akkermansiaceae bacterium UBA4145 | reverse complement strand
TAAGTCGTCGCCCTTGGGCCAACCGCCCCCGCGACAATCCCGCCTCTTGAGAAACATCACCTGTTTCTTTCGCCGGGATTGCGAGAATAACCCAAAAACTACGAGTCTCTCACTCATGCTCAAGTGGCCCATCTGGCTCTGGTTACTCCCCGCGATGATCTCCCCGTCATCGGGGGGGGCCCTTTCTCTCGAGTTGAAGCATCTCTGGAAAGGACAGGCTCTCTCCACCCCCAGCAAAGAGCTCCTCACCGGATCCGGGGAGACCATTAAACTTTCCCGCTTCGCCTATCTTCTATCAAGCCCCCGCCTGCTTAGCGATCACACGGAAACATCGTCCGGGACTTGGCTCCGCCGCAAAGACTGGTTTGGCTACGTCGACGCCTCGCGTCCCGAAGGTTTGAATCGATTGGAATTGGGATCCCTCCCCGCCCGAAGCTACCGGACCCTGCAGTTCTCCATCGGACTCAGCTCCGAAACCGATCAGGCCGATCCCAGTCAATATCCGGCGGATCATCCCCTCAACCCAAATTATAACAACCTCCATTGGACCCCTCAGGGTGGATATATCTTTCTCGCTGCCGAGGGCCATCTTCCCGGCGACGAAACCACGGGCGGCTTCGCCTACCATCTGGGTAAGCCGCGTAACAGGGTAGTAATTTCACTCCCCATTGCCCTGACGCTGACCAAGCCCACTGTCCTTGAAATCAATGTCCACATCGACCGGATTTTCGGAGGCGAACACCCTCTCGAAATCGGGGCAAATCCCTTAAGCCACTCGAGAGAGGGCGACCCGGTGGCCCGGAAATTCAAGGAACGACTCCCGGCAGCCTTCGAACTGCGAAGCATCCGGCAGGCCCAACCCGCCACCGACCCGAAACCTTCATCTCATCCACAGCTCATTGGCACACCGTATCGCTTTGAAATCGCAAGGGGATTCCCTATCCCGGTCTTACCAACTTCTCCCCCCCTGACCAACGAACGCGTTACCCTGGGCAAACGACTTTTCAACGATCCTCTCCTATCGAGCACCAACCAACAGTCATGCGCCTCCTGCCACCAGACAGCCCACGCCTTTTCAGACCCACGTCGTTTCAGTGAGGGTGCCACCGGATCTCTTGGAACCCGGAACTCCATGCCTCTCTTCAATCTCGCCTGGAAAAAATCGTTCTTCTGGGATGGAAGTTCCCCCTCCCTGAGAGAACTGGTCCTTCATCCAATCCAGAGCGCTATCGAAATGCATGAATCGCTCCCCAACGTCATGGCCAAGCTTGAATCCGCCAGCTACGGCCCTCTTTTCAAGGCCGCCTTTGGAAGCTCAGGCATTACCGAGCAACGTCTGGGAATTGCTCTCGAACAGTTTTTACTGACCCGGACCTCATATAACTCGCGTTTTGACAAAGCCGCCCGAGGAGAGAGCGAGCTCACCAAAATGGAAAAACGAGGATTTGAACTCTTCATGACCGAATATGATCCACGCCGCGGCCTGAAAGGCGCGGATTGCTTTCACTGCCATGGGGGCGCGCTCTTTACCGATCATCGTTTTCATAACAACGGGATTCCCGATGACCTCGATCTGGGTCTGGAGCTCGTTACGGGGAGGGAGACTGACCGGAATCTCTTCATCACCCCCTCGCTTCGCAATATCGCCCTGACTGGGCCTTATATGCACGATGGGCGCTTTGAGACCCTCGAAGAAGTCATCGAGCACTACAATTCCGGCCTTCACCAGAGCCCCAGTCTGGATCCCAATCTAGCCAAGCATCCGCGCAAGGGCCTCGGGTTAGCCACAGAGGACAAGCGGGCTCTTGTGTCCTTTCTCCGGACCCTGACTGACCCTCAGTTCGTCCCGACCGCGAGGATCAAGCAGGCCGCGAGCCCCGAAAGACCCTGATCCAATCAAGGCAAAATGCTCCCCGATAGATCGCTAAAGGTGTTGGACTCCAGAGCCTCTTCCCTCCACAGTGCCGTCCTTGAACCTCCCAAACTCCCTTACAGTCTCGCGTCTGGTTCTCACTGCGGTCTTTGTCGTCGGCTTCATGCAGGGGAGCCAGATGGGCTATGGAGTCGCCCTCTTCGCCTTTACCATCGCCGCGATAACCGACTTTCTGGACGGCTACTTCGCACGCAAGATGGGCCTTGTTACCTCTCTTGGCAAATTACTCGACCCCATTGCAGACAAGATTCTCACGGCCTCTGCGTTCATCTTTCTCTGCGCTCATGAGCAACGCCTTTGCCCGGTATGGGTAGTGGTAGTCATTCTTGCCCGTGAATTCCTCGTCACCGGTCTGCGACAGATCGCCGTCGAAAAGGGTAAGGTTATTGCCGCCGACTGGAGTGGGAAATGGAAGACGACTTTTCAAATCGGCTTCTGTTCTACGGCCCTGACCTGGCTTTTTCTCGAAGCTCTCGGGCAGCAGGAATCGTTTCTGGCACAACTCGCCAATCCAGAGAGCTGGCTCATGCCCACCTTCCTCTGGCTCTCGTTGGCTCTCACCGTCCTCTCCGGCCTCCAGTATGTCTGGAACAGTCGGGATCTCCTGCGGGAGGGCTGATTTTCAGGCGGAACCTCTCCGGGCAGGCCCCGGATGAGGCCCTGAGCGATCCTGACCTTCTTGAGTCACCCTTTTTCAGGCGGTTTTTCCCGGTTCGTTCGGTCGAAACCCTGAAATCTTGGGTTGCCTTATTTGATTAATGCAATTAAACCTTACCGAGTTATGAAACAAACTACCCTACTAAGATCCGCGATCCTTGCCGGATCCGCCCTTGTCGCGGGATTCGCCTTTGCCGGCGACGAGCCCGCTCCCGCAGCCCCCTCCTCTGGCCTCGATGTCGAGTTAGGATTCGGATACAGCAGCGAATACCTCTTCAGGAGCATCAACTTTGGCGATGATCTCTTCCATGCGAGCATTGGGCTGTCTGGCAGCGGTTCGCTTCCCATCGTTGGAGACGTTGACCTCTCTGCCGGTCTCGACCTGCGCACGGTGAGCGTAGCAGCAGAAATCTCACCCAATGCCAATGGCACTGTCAGCGGACACGAGATGCGCATCGGCGCCGCCGCTACCAAGGCTCTTGGCAGCCTTGACCTGACGGTCGGAGTCACCAATTACTCTTACTTTGGCACGGCTGACGATGGAGGTGGTGATGTCATGGAGCCCTACATTGCGTTAAGCACGGAGCTCGCGGGCCTCAATGTTGGTATCGCTGTCTACGATCAGGACTGGTTTTCAACTCTTGACAACTACATTGAAATTACCGCTGGTCGCTCGGTAGAGCTCGGTGGTCTTGGACTTTGCGTCAAGGGGGTGATTGGTACTTGGAACGAGTTCGATGACACTCACTACGGTATCTGCGTTGGCCTGCCCATCGATGCTTCTGACAGCATCACCGTCACGCCACATGTATCTGCGGTCTTCGGTGACACCTTTTCTGGTGATGACGAGTTCAGCGCCGGCGTGAATCTCGGTTTTGGATTCTAGAAATATCCCAAGAATCATATTTTACAGAAAAGGGGAGCCGCACGGCTCCCCTTTTTACGTCCTCTTGATCATTCTTCACACCGGTTCGCTGGCAGCAGATCGGGAATCCTCGAGGATTCCTGCCTCTCCCTCGCTCTTGGCAACCACTACTGCGGCACAGGAATCTCCCAACACGTTGACCGCAGTCCGGCTCATATCGAGGAGCCGATCGACTGCAAGAAGGGCCACAATGGCCGCCTCTGCTCCCGGAACTCCTGAATTTTTGAGGATGATGAAGATCGCGACCAGGCTCGCGGAAGGAATACCGGCCACCCCTACGCTGGTCAGCAGGGCGGCAAGTACGACCACGAATTGCTGAGCGAGGTCCATCTGAAAACCCACTACCTGAGCGACAAAGATCACCGCCACGCACTCATAGAGAGCTGTCCCATCCATATTGACCGTGGCCCCCAGCGGAAGAGTGAAACTGGCTGTTTTCTTGGAGACTCCGGCATTGTCCTGGATGCACCGCATGGTCACCGGAAGGGTCGCTGAGGAGGACGCAGTCGAAAACGCAGTAAGCAAGGCGGTTCGCATGGCCTTGAAATGGGCCAGCGGGCTCACTTTTCCTACGTAGCGAAGAATGAGAGGCATGATCACCGCGAAGTGAATGAGTAATGCCGCCAATACGGTGAAGAAATACTTCCCAAGAACGAGAAAGATCTGGCCTCCCGATTGATAAACGACCGGAACGAGGAGTCCAAAAACTCCAAGGGGAGCGAGGGCCATGATCCACCGCGTTAGCAGGATCATGACGTCATTGAATGCCTGAAAGAACTCCCGCAGAGATTGACCCTGGGACGAGGGCAGCCGCGCGATGGCAATCGCAAAGAGCACGCTGAAGAAGATGAGTCCAAGCATTTGTCCATTGTTGGCCGCCGCCTCCACCACGTTGACCGGGATCATCCGCAAGGCGAAATCTGCCAGCATGGCAAATAATCCTCCAGTCCCTGTTCCGATCTCTGTGGAACGTGCCTGCGCCGAATTGACCTTGGCGAGCGCTGCCTCACTGGCCTGCTGGCCTTCAGTCTCGAAGGCCTCCCTGATTTCCATGTTTGGTTGTCCATCCGCTCCAAGACCCGGAGCAATCACATTGACAAGTACCAGCCCCACGACGATGGCACACAGGCTGGTCAGGGCATAGAATCCCGCCGTTTTGCCGAGGAGCCGACCAAAC
Source organism: Akkermansiaceae bacterium UBA4145 (assembly GCA_002380675.1). GTDB lineage: Bacteria > Verrucomicrobiota > Verrucomicrobiia > Verrucomicrobiales > Akkermansiaceae > Roseibacillus_B. The sequence goes on along the minus strand of DFWB01000327.1, from coordinate 9,562 downwards.
CCGGACATCCCTCCCAGGCCTGCAATCCCCGCCACCACCGAGGAGACGATCAGGGGCACGATGATCATCTTAAGAAGGTTCATGAAAATCGTTCCTACGAACTTGCAGGTCCCCACGAATCCCACGATGAAACCTCCCTCTGCCTGTGCATCAATAGAGCGGAGAATAAGTGCTGCAAGCGTGGCCAACACCAGCGCACCGAGAATCTGCCAATGTGGCTTGATCTTTTTCATCGTGGTTCACGGTCACGAGTGAGCAATTCACGGTCAACTGTAAATCTGCTCAATGACGGTCATCCATGGAGAATCTTCACCATGTGGCCTTCTGACCGTGAGGATCGGCCCCCCGACAGTTGACTGCCTACCACTGCTCACCATATACGAGATTGATGTCAGAACCGGTTCGTACCCGCTTCGCCCCCTCTCCGACCGGTTATCTCCACGTCGGCGGAGCACGAACTGCGCTCTTCAACTGGCTTTTTGCCCGTAAGCACGGGGGAAGCTTCATTCTGCGGGTGGAGGATACGGACCAGGCCCGAAATACGAGGGAAGCTCGCGAAGCCATCTTTAGCGGAATGAGGTGGCTTGGACTGGACTGGGATGAGGGCCACGAGCAAGCCGGCGAGCATGGCCCGTATTTCCAGTCCCAGCGAACCGGGATTTATGAGCGCTGGTTCGAAAAACTTCATGAATCAGGACGCGTCTACGAAGACGACGGAGCCTGGCGTTTCAAGTTTGAGCGTAAACCTGTGACCATGAAAGACCTCGTATGCGGGGAGGTCACCATTGACTATCAGAATGAATCTAACACGCCCGACATGGTGATCAGGCGCTCGGATGGCTCGTTTGTTTTTCACTTCGTCAACGTGGTGGATGACATCGAAATGAAAATGAGCCATGTCATCCGCGGGGAGGATCATCTCATGAATACGCCCAAGCACCTGCAACTCTTTGAGGCACTCGGGCAGAAACCTCCCACCTATGCCCATATTCCACTGATCCTTAATGCGGATGGCAGCAAGATGTCCAAGCGAGACCAGGGGGCCGCGGTCCACGAATACCAGGAGCGTGGATTTCTCCCTTCCGCAGTCAACAACTTCATCGCTCTCCTTGGGTGGTCGCCAAAGGACGATGACGAGATCTTTTCTACTCCAGAGCTGGTGAAACGGTTTTCACTTGAGGCCGTTAACCGCTCTCCCTCGCGCTTCGACTGGGACAAGTGTCAATGGCTCAACCAACAGCATCTCATGGCGCTCTCCCCCGCGGAATTTGCCGCCGTAGCCAAGCCTCATATCACACGGTCCGGGCTTGCCGTTACTGAGGATTATGAGGCGATGGCCGCCAGCGTTCAGGAAAAGGTCCAGACCCTCACCGAGGTCCCTGAAATGATCGACTTCTATCTCAAGCTCCCCCCGGTGAACGAAGAGATCATGTTCAAGCTCCGGAAGAACGGTGATGCACCCACCCTGCTCGGCGACCTTGCTACCCGCATGGAGAACATCACCGACTGGGTTCAGGCCAAAGAATCCATCGCCCTCACCGCTGAAGCGCATGGGATCAAACCCGGAAAGCTCATGTTCCCTCTGCGGGTAGCCCTTTCCCAGCGTTCTGGCGGACCAAGCCTCGACGAGATGCTTGCCATTCTCGGCAAAGAAGAGTCCATTCGTCGTATCAGAATCCTGAGCGAGCAACTTGCCGAGAGCACGGAAAGCCAATGAAGGAACTCTATAACCTTGATGACCTGTCCAGCCGCTCCCTCTTAGACGAGGGCGCCAATCAGCCTGCGCGCCTTGCCGTTCTCGGTTGCCCCGTTGCACATTCCCTGTCCCCTCAACTCCATCAGGACGCCCTCGACGAAGCCGGTAGCGGCGCTCGTTATATTCGACTTGAGGTTCCTCCGGGAAGAGTATCCGAAGCGCTCGAGCGGCTTGCGTCCCTGCAGTTTGTTGGCGTAAATGTCACTGTTCCCCATAAGTTTGAAGCTCTCTCTGCCGCTGACGAAATTGACGATTCCGCTGCCATGCTGGGTGCAGCCAACACCATTCTTTTCGATGGCGACCGCAAACTTGCCTTCAATACTGACGGACCCGGTTTCGTTCGGGCCATTCACGAAGAATTTCTTGTCGATGTAAAGGACCTCCGAATCATGTTGGTAGGAGCCGGAGGTGGAGCAGGAAGGGCTATCGCCGCCCAGTGCGTTCGGGAGGGTTGCGAAAAGCTGGTCCTTGTCAATAGAACCGTTGAAAAGGCAGAAGCCCTGGCCAAGGAACTTGCCCCGTATCTGGAGAGCGATCGATTGGAGGGCCCCGGTGACCGCCTCAAAGCCTTTTCCCTCACCTCTCCTGAAGTAATCTCTGAGGCAGATCAGATAGACCTCATCGTGAATACCACGTCGGTTGGCCTCAAACGGTCTGACTCATCGCCGCTGCCATCATCATGCCTTCAGCCCCACCATCTGGTTTATGACACCATTTACAACCCTTCCCAGACACGCCTTTTGCACGAGGCGGAACGGATCGGGGCAAGGTCGGCAAACGGTTGCTCGCTTCTTCTTCACCAGGGAGTCCTCTCCTTTGAGCTCTGGTTCCCCGGAAAACAACCGCTGGCTACTATGCGCAGATCTCTGAAGAACACTCTGCCCACCCAATAGGAAGGCCACTCAGGGAAGAACCCACTCTCCGGCCAGAAGCTCAACAATCTCAACCTGATTCTCTTTCAGGTTTCCCTTACCGTTTCCGACCCGGATCACAGCGCGCACATCTTCCTGGCGGTCGAGGATGAAGTTGCCGAAGTTGAACAATCCAAGAAGATCGCGGTCCACGGGCGACCCGGAGGGAGCAAAGCCCCAGACCTGCTTCTCCGAACCGGGAAGCATTACAAGAAACCAGGACCGTTGCTCGTCTACCTTACTGTCGTAGTGAGGTTGCTTATCCAGACTACAACGAATCATCACCTCTCGCTGCCCGACAGCCGAAAAGAGGTCCGCTGGCGGCACTTCTCCCCATGCGGTAGACGCCGCCCAGTCCATCCTGAGTCCTTGCTCGGAATTCACAAAGTAAGATCGAAAAGTGCTCTGATCCTTACGCAGACCCTCCAAGATGAGAAATCCGGTATTATTGGTATCCCCGATAGTCCATTTAAAGGTCCGAGGATCCGCCGTCATGAAATCTGAATCCCAACCCAATCCATGATCCGTGATTTCTCCCAGCGCAAAATCCCTGTGCCGAAATACCAACTCCGGGATCTTTCCCCCCTCAACTTGATTCAAGCGGTCAAGAATATCGATCGCACCTACGTAATGAACATGCGGGTTCTCCTCGAACCAAGCTCTCGGTCCTGTGAAATCAAATTCATCCTCTTTCGATAGATTAAAGTTGAAGTTGAGCTGCCCCTCGGAAGGCGCCTCTGGTGGGTCCTGGTTAATCAGCACGAATGCGGTGACGATTGCCAGCACAGGAACGATAAGTGCAAAAGCCCAGAGCACTACCCGCGCACCCTGCTGACCCGAGGGCGCATTACCCCAATTCTCATCAACAGCTTTACCCTCACTTTTAGGATGTTTAGCTGTCGTAGCAGGCGACAGCTTTTCCTTCACGGGAATCACGCTTGCTCCTTCATCAGAGCTCATCTCCTCAGGCACCTTTCGTTTCTTCAGCAATAGCGTCTGCCGGGCGCTCCCCTTGCCGTGTGCCCCTTTTCGCACACCTCTCGTTCCAGAGGGAAGTTTGCCCTCAGTGTCGTTTGGCGGGAGAGGATTGTCAGCCATGAGCGTGGATTGGAGCAAAAAGGATCCAGACCAAGAGCACAACTCCAATTCACTCAGCCTCGTCAGCACCCAGATTCGGGCGCTTTTCTTCCTTCTCGGAATACCCTCTGACACTGTTGGACCTCTCTTGAAATACTCGTTCCCCAGCTACGCCCGACAGCCAGTTTCCAGCGAGAACCTTGTCAACCACCAGATAACGCTCGTCATCTTTACCCGTTTTCCATCTTAGCTGAACTCGGACCCGCCGAAGATTCTGGGGATCGCGGTGCCAGAGGCGGGGGTCCCCAGGACGCGACCGGCTGGGATCACGTTGAAAGATCTCATGGAAAAGCCTGCCGTTATCAGAGTCTCTCGCCACCACAACGGGAGGAGTATCCTGCTTCCACATCTCCTCAAGATCTTCCCTGAGCTGATAAAACTTCAGGACCATTACAGGCGTTCCTTCCTGAATCCGGGTCATGATTTTTCTGGCAAAAAGTCTGAACTCAGCCGGCTGGTCACTCCCCGCAACGTCCGCATAAAACAATGACCACGATTGAGGAGCATGTCTAACCATAGCCTCCCAATCGATTTTCCATCTGTTTCTCTCACGAACAAAGACCACCTCCCGCAAATACGGTTCGCCCTGCGCCTCCCGGTGAGACTCTACTTGGAATACCGTCTCGACGATGGGATTACCCCCGGGAACCCTGATCACGTTGGCGCTCATCGGGGTCAAGCTGCTTCCCGGGCTTAAACTCCACATCCTGCTCGACCGATAGTACCTCTGCATTTTCGGAGCAACGTCCGATGAATTACTGACAAACTGGGCGCGTCCAACCCAGCTCGCCTCCGCGAGGTAAGAAAGCAAAGTAGCTCTAACGGAGGGAAGCTCCTGCACGAGGAAACGCTGCATTCCCTCTTCCATAGAGGCGTCACTCTCAGAATGCTTTGTGCCACCTCTCGTGGATTCTGAATCCGTCTTACCCATCCGAAACTTCACCCCAATCGCAATCACCATGAGCAAGATCGACCAGCCCCCAAGATGCAGGAGAAGCCTCGTGGGATTGACTCCACGCTTCTTCGCGGGCCTCCGGAGATTTACCTGATCAGCCGGGGGTTGAGGACGACTCGGCGCTATAAAAGATTTCGGTTCTGGTCCAGCGATAGATCCTTCCCTCGGAGTGGGAGCAGGACGGGCCCACTCCTTGGAGCTCCTGGTGGTAGCGACATCCCGCTGCACCATTCCCCCTCCCGGATCCGCCTGCCGGTGGCCCTCCCCACGCGGAGTAATCGCAACCGGCTTGCCAAACTCATATCCGCACTCTCCACAGACCCGCTCGGCATCGGCAGACAGTGACACCACCTTTCCACAGGCAGGACAGCGAAACAGTTCCATGGGTGACTCAGCCATGACTCCTCCCGCAGAGGCTACATGCCAACAGAACCTTCCTCCATCACTTTCTGGAGAGCCCCTTAATTCAGGGAAAATCACTAGGAACCAGAACCACTCTGAGGGATAAACCAATCGGAATTGACAAATTCAACCAGCTCAAGCTGGTTGGCTCGGGCTCCATCGGGTCCCTGCTGGACCCTCACCGTCACCCGGCCTTTGGTTAACTCGGTCATTCGGAGGGAGAAATGCCCTCTCATTCGCTTGTTCGCCTCACTTCCGCGCCGCGCAAAAGCCCAGATGAAATTCCCGGCATCACGGTGATGAATCACATAACACTGGAATTCGAGTTCCGGAAATGCCGGGGGATAAAAAGTGGAGGGGGTCACAATTCCGCGCATCAGCTGGGGGCCCTTACCCACGAGCTGGCCCTCTTCTCCCGGGAGCAACTCACTGTAACCCTCGCTGGCTTCCCAGTCATATTTGAAACTTCCAGCAGCATCCGTTGTAAAATAGGCCACCGCCGCCACATAGTCCTTATCCAGCCCCATCAGCATCAGGTAAGGATTACCCATCAAGGTGGCCGCATTAAGCTGAAGCTGACTGACGGGATAATATCCTCCGGAGGAGGGTCTGCGATCCTCCCATGCCTTCCTCTTCTCCCAGGAATTCTTACCGCCCCGCAGGAGCCCGGCCACCTCGGGCCCTCTATCAGAATGGGCCTCCTCCAAAACCTTAGTCACCATAGGCATAATCTCCGCAGCCCTGATCACAAAGTCCGCGATGGGAACATCACTGATATCGTCACTGATCACCGCTCGCTGCGGCTGATCAATACTGGTAGACCTGACGGGATTATTGAAGCTCTGCAAAAGAAAAACCACCACGATCCCCACACAGAGAATCCCAGCCAGAACCCACCACAGTGAACCGACATGAAGGCCAGTCCACGCAGCCTCACCCTGCAACTCCCATTCTGAGCGCGCTCTCTCGTCTGTTTGCGATACGACTGAAGGAGCACGGATCGATTGTATCGGTTCCCGTGCCCTGACCGCCTTGTGCGGAGACTTCGCTACGATTTCCCCGACGGGAATCCGGGACATGACCCTCTCTTCCGAAGCGAGCTCAGAATCTAATTCGTCCACACCTTCAAGATCGTCCTCGAACAACGACTTCTCATCCAGGGGAATCTCACTCTGGGAAAATCCCTCTCCAGCCATGGCATCTCCACTCTTCTTTGTCCAAACCGGGTCCCGTCCCGAGGGCTTTCCCCGAAGGGTTCCTCCATGCTCACTCTTTTCGGGAAGAATCGTTTTGCGATTCGACCTGCGCGGCGGTGGATCAGGTTCTGTCAGATTCTGAGCCAAGGCCCCGGAGGTTAGTGGGAGGGACAAGCCGGGCAACTTAATTCGCCTTCGCCACGCTCCCGCTATCCCTCCTTGATCGCTTTTTCCACAAGGCGAGCAGCCAGAGCCTCCGTAGCTTGATCCAAGCGCTCCACTGCTCCCTTGAGCACATTGGCCTCACTCCCAGTCAATGCATGCTCCACGGCACGTTCGGCCAACCGAATCTCTTGCTGCTCCTCCTCACTCAGGATTGATCCGATCTCAACTAGAGCGGCGCGCACGGCAGGAAGAAGTTCCTCCGCCTTGAGCTGAGCCTCGGTAAAAACCCTCGCATTCATATCTTCAAAAGCGTGCTCAACACTTTCCTCCACCATTTGCTCAACCGCCTCTTCGTTGACATCCACAGCCGCGCTTTCGATACGAACGATAACGTCCTCTCCCGTGCCCTCCACGTCACGGGCAAGAACCTCAAGGATACCATTTTCGTCCAGCGACAACTGGACCCCCACTCTGGCTTTTCCCCTCGGCGCACTCCTGAAGGAGAGGTCAAACTTTCCGAGCTCCCAATTGTCCCGGGCGAGCTCCCGCTCCCCCTGTAACACCCGCACCCTCATCGAGTCCTGACCATCTCTGGCATTGGTGAACATTTCCCCCACCTTGCAGGGAATGGTGGTATTGCGTGGGATCAGAACGTTCATCAGTCCCCCCAAGGTTTCGATCCCGAGACTAAGTGGAGTAACGTCCAGAAGAAGAACCTCCCGCCACGTTCCCGCAATGATGCCGGCCTGTATCGATGCCCCCAAAGCTACCGCCTCGTCAGGGTGTTGCGAACAATCTGGTTCTCGTTGAAAGACCGCTTCGGCCAGCTTTTGTACTGCGGGTACTCGGCTGCTACCTCCAACCATTACCACTGCCCCAACTTCGTCAGGCTCCATCCCTGCATCGACGAGAACCTCCCTGCAAATTCGTTCCATCCTGGAGAGAAGAGGCTCCACTCCGCTCTCCAAATCGGCCCGGCTCACTTCCACCTCGAGGCTTTGTGCCCCATCATAAAAAGGCACCCGGAAGACAGCATGATCCTTGGTGGAGAGCTCGCGCTTGACCCGCTCTGCCTCCCGAATCAGCCGGTCCCCATCAGCCTCCGGATCTTCTAACGCAGACCCTGCCATATCGGCTCCCTGCCTCACCAGATCCAGAATGACCGCATCAATATCATCACCTCCCAGCCGAGTGTCCCCACCCGTGGCAAGGACCTCAAAAATCCCATCGCGCAGCTCCAGAATCGAGACGTCGAAAGTTCCGCCTCCGAGATCAAATACAGCGACGCGGGCACTCTCTCCCAATTTGTTCATCCCATATGCCAGAGCGGCAGCGGTAGGCTCAGCCACCAGCCTGAGCACCTCAAGCCCCGCCTCTTCACCAGCTTGTTTGGTAGACTCACGCTGTGCGTTATTAAAGTATGCCGGCACCGTTATGACCGCTTTCCGGACTTCACGCTCTAAACGGTATTCCGCAATACGCTTTAACTCACCAAGCAACACACTGCTGACCTCTACCGGAGTACGAGGGCCCTCCAAAGTCTGGAACGCAACTCCTCCATGGGTGTCGCCTACCAACGGAAGCCCCCCTTCCATATGCTCTCCAAAGCGGACTCCAATCTGACGCTTGGCGCTCCGCACTAACCGGCCCGCGGGTGCCTCTCTGAGCGCAGGTCGTCCCGCCTTCACGCCCTCGGGCCCGAACCATACCACGCTTGGTGTCAACCTCTCACCTCCCTCGTCAGCGAGAAGAATCGGGAAACCCGCCTCCACAATCCCCACTGCCGAATAGGTGGTTCCAAGATCAATCCCTATTACCGGCTCAGCCATCGCCCGCAACCTGACCGAGCTCCCCTCGAATGCAAGCTCACAAGACTCTTACCAGCACCCCGCCTGGGCCCAAGCCGCCCTTAACTGAGCCTCCCACCTCTCAAGAAATGAGAGAGACCGGACAAGCTCCATGGCCTCTTCCCTGATCTCGTGAGGATCGCTTTCATCGAACCGTTTGAAAACGGATACCATTGCCGTAATCGCATTCTCTAACTCGCCGCGGGCCTCAACAATTCGACCCTGCAAAGAAATTCCCTCTGCCTCAGCCAGCGAGCGCACCAGCGTGGAGCGAGCCTCCCGGTGGCGCTCCGCGATTTCACTGGCCTGCTGTAGCAGGGCATTGACCGGGCCAAAACGCTCCTCAACCGCCGGAGGCAGGCTGCCATCCTCAACCACCCTGATCCCGAAAAGTTCCAGCCAGTGACGCAACCTCCGGGCGGGGCTGCTGAGGGCCTTATAGGCCTCTGCGACGGCATCGAAACCCTTTGCGGTCCCTCCTGCATCAGGATGAGCCTCCTGGCATCGCCCATCATAATGGGCCCGCAGCGTTTCGGGAGAAAGATCCAGCTTCCTCTCCATCCCCAAGGCTTCGAAATGATCGCTGCCAGTCACCATCAGGCCGCAAAGCTTTCCCCGCAGGAGCAGGTTACCACCGCGTTGGGGTTACTCACCTTAAACCCCCCATGTTGGAGATCTGCTGAGAAGTCCAGTTCGCTTCCCCCGACAAAAAGAGCACTTTTGGGATCAATCACCACGTTCACTCCATTCGATTCCACGAGGATATCACGGTCCAGAGGACCATCCACGAGGTCCATCTGATACTGGAGCCCACTGCAGCCTCCCCCGATGACCTTGATACGGAGAGCGCCATTCGGCCGGCCCTGGCGGTCGAGGAGAGTTCGCAACTGCTTCGAGGCTCCATCCTCGACCGCGATCAGTTTTTCCGTGCCTACAGTGATTCTCGGCTCCGTCATCGTCTTCGTATCTCCAACATCTTAGAGCGCTCCCGGCAACATCGTAATAAAATTGTGCATGAGCCCTGTCACAGGCTTCGGATGTGTGCCCTCTTTCAATCAAGAAGAGCCCGCATATTACCAAAGAAGTCGCTCACGTCATCATCATCGGCAAGGGCGTTCATCTCTTCCGTGTAATCACGCTCAAGAATCCAATTCGCATCCAATTCCCTCAGAAAGGAACTAGGGTCGCACCTC
>DFWB01000067.1 GCA_002380675.1 Akkermansiaceae bacterium UBA4145 | reverse complement strand
TGTGTGCTTTCTACCTGATACTTGCTCTCCCACTTTTCCTGCAAGTCACCGATCAAGGTCATCCCGATGAACACCACTCCTGCAAGGAAGGCGAAATCCACGAGGACGGTCGTTATGACAGCAAAAAACCGTGGCACCTTGTGGCGTCTGAGCCACGCCGTTATCGGAAAACTGACCGTTGCAATGAACAGCGCGAGAAGGAACGGTACAAAAAACTTTCCCGCTGCCTTCAAGCCAGCGATCACAATCACCACGGTGGCGAGAGTCAGCAGAGTTCGAATCCCCGCCTCTATGTTACGTCTTCCTGTCACTTAAACCTTTGTTGAGAGGTTCATTGACCTCTTCTGGCAAACCCTAGTCCAAGTTGCCCGCTCTCTCAAAGAATTCATTCAGGAATAGTGAACTTTTTCGCCTCATTTGAGCTCGTTGTGACGGCTGGCAGAGAAAAATGCTCCATGGTGCCACCTGAAACCGAACTTTCTCTCAACCCAAGGCTCGAAGAACCCCATGTCGGCAACAACCGGCACAGTCTCACAAGCTGAGTCTAACCGAAAAGCTTCATAGCGAGCTGCATTGCTTTACCATGGGGCATTCCAGCTACCCTGTCAGACATTTTGGAGACAAAGCGCACGAATTCCTCCAAGGACTTCATTTGCTCATTAAAAGCACGCCCGCCTGCACTCTTCATGCCTTGGCTGCCCGCTAGACACCCCTCAAGAAGATCGAGAGCCGGATCAATTTCCCTCTTTTTTCGTTCACGGACAATCCGACGGAAAATTTCCCAGACGTCGAGCTCGGCCTCAAAATACTCCTTCCGCTCTCCCTTCCTGGTCACGATCCTCAACAGGCCCCAATTCACCAGCTCTTTCAGATTAGTGTGAGCGTTTCCCCTACTAATACTCAGCTCCTCCATAACCTCATCTGTAGTCATGGCCTCCGGACTGGTCATGAGGAGAGCATGGATCTGGGCCATGGTGCGATTGATCCCCCATTGAGTTCCCATAACACCCCACTGAGAGACAAACTTATCTTTCAGTATCACCAAATCTTCCTCCTCTCTTTTCATATGTTTCAGTATTTGTCGAAAATTGGATCCGCGCAAGTCAATACCCTTGCGATTCCCTATGAGACCGCTTCTGCGATTAGATCTTGCCACTCCTGTTTCCAAGCAGCCCGCCTGCATAAACCAAACTCGCCCCTGCCAGCATACACCCCAAGGCTGCCCAAGTCGCTCCGGATCCTATGTCGGGGAGAAACCACCCAGTAAATCCAGTGATCTTTTCCGTCTCTTCGCCATCACGAATGAACTTCTCTGTGAGCGTGATTTTCCAAGGCCAAATGACAATGAGAGATCCCCCTACAAACCCTGTGATCAGAGCCATAACGAGGTCATGGACCGTCCGAAAGAGCCAGCTCAGCAGACGCGATAGCAGCACCACGCCTGCTACCCCACCGATAAGAAAGGGGATTAGGATATCCAAAGACCTTCCTATTTCTCCTGCGGTGAGACTATTAACCGCATCAACCATAACGAGCCTGTATCCTCCCATAAGAAGCAGAACGAATGATCCGCTAAGGCCTGGTATGATCATACTGCATGTCGCCACTGCCCCACAGAGAGCTAGATAGATCATATTATCACTGCCGCTAGCAGGCTGCAGAAACGCTACCGCACCACCGGTTCCCGCCCCAGCAACTACCCCGAGCACAGGGCCGATAGTCCACCTTTTCACAAGGGATCCCAGTGAAGGAATGGAGGCAACGATCAACCCAAAGAAAAACGCCCAGATTAAGACCGGTTGGTTCTCAAACCCCCACTCCATCAGCCGTGCCATCGTGGCTATGCTCACGACCACGCCGATTCCAAGTCCAAAAAGAAAGCGCCCGTCTACCCGTTGCCACGCTTCTTGAAAATTCAATCTCAACAAAAGACGGACCGTTGTCCCATCAAATCTACTTAGAGCCCCGATCAGGCGCTCATAGACCCCAGTGATTACGGCAATTGTTCCCCCAGAGACCCCGGGAATGACATTCGCAGCCCCGATCGCAAAACCTTTCAGAAATCGACGAAGTTCACACATGGCGCCAATCTCCAGCCGGTATTGTAGTTCGCGAACGCATGTAACTTTTCAGCCGCCCTGCAGCCAACGCCCTCTACAATTCAAGAAGAAGACTGGCTGGGCTCTCGAGGCACTCTTTCACCTTGATCAGAAACGTCACGGCCTCTTTTCCATCAACCATGCGATGGTCATAACTTAGCGCCAGATACATCATGGGGCGGATCTCAACCTTGCCATCAACCGCCACCGGACGCTCCTGGATCGTATGCATCCCGAGAATCCCACTCTGTGGCGGGTTGAGAATCGGAGTACTCAGAAGTGACCCATAGATTCCCCCATTAGAAATGGTGAAAACTCCACCCCGCAAATCTTCGAGCTGTATCTTGCCCTCCCTCGCGCGCTCGGCGTAACCGAGAATATCGTGTTCAATTTGCGGACAGTCCTTCGCCTCTGCATTCCGAATCACTGGAACGACAAGGCCTTTCTCGGTGCCGACCGCGATACCGATATCATAAAAATGGTTCTCTACGATTTCCTGTCCTTCAATTCGTCCATTCAGGGAAGGCACCTCTCTCAGAGCGTGCACCACCGCCTTTACAAAGAGAGACATGAACCCCAACTTAACCCCATACTTTTCGACAAAGCTTTCTTGCACTGTCTTCCGGAGTTGCATCACTGCCGACATATCGACCTCATTGAAAGTCGTCAGGATTGCGGCTGTCTGCTGTGCGTTAACAAGCTGCGTGGCTATCTTTCTTCGCAGGGGCGTCATCCGACGCCGTGTGGTGCGACCACCATCCGAATCGGGCGCATCCTCAGGGGCCTCTTGTGATCTTTGGCTTTGCCCTCCTGCTGCCTCAGCTGTCCTCTCCGACAGAAGAGAAGACGAGAGCAGAGCGGCGGCCGCCGAGGAGGCGCCCTGTTTATCTGATTCCGCGACTGACGGAACATGCTGATTCTCCAATTGCCCTGACGTCAGCTTTTCAGGTTTCTCGCCGTCCGGAACATCTAGGCCTGCATCCTCATCAGCCTGTGGCACCTCCCCTACCGCAACGGTGCCAATCACAGCACCGATGGAAACCTCCATGCCCTCTGGGGAAAGAATATTCAGGAGCCCTGAAGATTCCGCGTCGATTTCTGCAGACACCTTGTCTGTTTCGAGAGTAACAAGAGTATCACCAGCCCTTACAGTTTCTCCGTCCCTCTTGTGCCATTGCGCGATTGTGGCTGAAGCGATCGATTCTCCGGCCGCAGGAACCTTGATGGCAATAATTTCCGGGCCCTCATCTAAAGCGGTGAACCCAAAGGGCTCCGACTCGTTACTCTCCAGATTTTCCGCACTCACCATTTCCTCAGTAGCCACTTCCCCTGACACCTTAGCCTCACCCGGACCTGATTCACCGGGTAGACTTGGGTCCTCACCATCCTCAAGCTCTCCTATTTCAGTTATTTCAGCGATAACCGTGCCAATTGCCACCTCTTCCCCTTCTGGGACAACGACTTGAATAATACCGTCTACAGGCGCTTCAACCTCGCTAGAGACCTTATCCGTTTCAATCGTCGCGAGAACCTCTCCCTTTGCTACCGTCTCCCCATCTGACTTGTGCCACTGACCCACCGTCGCCGTATTTATGGACTCACCGGCAGCAGGAATTTTGACTTCAAGGGCCATAGATCAATTAGGTCTGGGCTACGCGCCCTTTCTTACACCGAGAACGCTTTTTCCACGAGCTTCTTCTGCTCCCGCAGGTGCATTGCTTTCGATCCCGCGGCCGGACTGGAAGCCCTGTCCCTACCTGCATAGCGCACCCGGCGAGACCCTACGCACTGCTCGAGCCTCGACCAGATATAGGACCAGGCCCCCATGTTAAGAGGCTCCTCCTGACACCAGACGAATGCGTCCGCACGCTTGAACGGCTCAATCAACTTCTTAACCATCTCACCATGGAAAGGGTAAAGCTGCTCAACCCGGATGATCGCGGTATGGCTTAGATCGTTCTCTTTCCGGTGCTGCATCAGGTCGTAATAGACCTTCCCTGAGCAGAATACAACGCGGTCAACCCTCTCAAGATCCAGCTCTTCAATCTGCGGATCCTGTAATATCTCTCGAAAACACTCCCCCTCAAGAAAATCCTCTTCCCTGGAAACCGCCTCCGGCCTTGTTAGGAGGCTCTTAGGTGTCATAAGGACGAGGGGCTTCAAAAAGCTCCGATGCTTCTGCCTCCTCAAAATATGGAAATATTGCGCGGGCGTAGACAGGTTGGCCACGGTCATGTTTTTTTCAGCGCAAAGCTGGAGGAACCGCTCGAGACGCGCACTGCTGTGTTCAGGCCCCATGCCCTCGTAACCATGCGGCAGCAGCATCACTACGCTGCTGGGCACTTGCCACTTCGATTCTGCAGAAGAAATAAACTGGTCAATGATCACCTGGGCGCCATTCGCAAAGTCGCCGAATTGAGCCTCCCACATGATCAGCATCTGAGGACAGCCCAGAGAATAGCCGTAATCAAAGCCAAGTACCGCAGCCTCTGAAAGAAGACTATTGTAGACACAGAATTTGGCCTGTTCCGCATCGATATGATAGAGGGGTATGTGGCGATCCCGGCTTTCATAATCATAGAAAACTGCATGGCGCTGACTAAAAGTGCCTCGGCGACAGTCCTGCCCCGAGAGCCTCACGGGGTAGCCTTCCTTTAGGAGAGCACCCCATGCTAGCGACTCCGCAAATGCCCAGTCGAACGGACCACCATTCTTCAATGCATCTACACGCCGCGGCATAAATCGTTTCGCCAGAGTGGGGTGCAGCTTAAAGCCCTCAGGGACGGATGTAAGAACGCTTCCAACGTGCTGCAGAAGCTCCCGGGTGACCCCCGTATGAACCGGGTCATGATTGAAGCTTTCCTGGGCCTTAGCAGTAGATCCCGTATAGATACTTCGGCTCCCCTCCTCCTCAAGACGCTTCATCTCATCATATTCCGACTCAAACCGACTCCATATCTCATCATGCCCGGCCTGAACCTCATCAGCACTCATGACGCCAGTTTCAACCAGCTCATCGGCGTAGAGCCTCCCGAGGGGTTTCCTCTTCGAGATCTGCCGATAGATATGAGGTTGAGTAAAGGCCGCCTGATCTGTTTCGTTGTGGCCCTGGCGTCGGTAACAATACATGTCGATTACGACATCTCTGCCGAACTTCTGGCGGAAGGCGAACGCAAATTCTGCAGCCCAGATCAATTCCATGGGGCGCTCTCCGTTGACGTGCAGAATAGGAGCTTCAATCATCTTGGCCACATCGGTGGCATAGGAAGAGGACCGAGCATCAGACGGCATGGTCGTGAACCCTATCTGATTATTGATAATGACATGAACTGTTCCTCCCGTTCGATATCCAGGAAGCTGAGAAAGGTTGAGAACCTCAGCGACTGAACCCTGTCCCGCGAAAGCCGCATCCCCATGAATAAGCAGGGGCAGCACCTGCTTCCGGTCTGTCTTTGACCCATCATCACCCAGAATTCTTTGCCGGGCTCTCGCCTTACCCTCCACCACCGCATTTACTGCCTCCAGATGGCTAGGATTTGCCGCAAGGCTGACACGGACCTCTCCATCAGGAAAGGCCCGAACATTTTCATACCCAAGGTGGTATTTGACGTCTCCATCGCCCGCCACGAGGTCGGGAACATAATTGGGCGTGAATTCGTAAAGGATCGTGCGGAGAGATTTGCGAACAATCTGGCCAAGGACATTCAGTCGACCGCGGTGGGCCATCCCCATCGCCACCTCTTTGACTCCAACACCTGGAGACATCTCAAGAATTCGATTGAGAATCGCCATTAGCCCCTCTCCACCCTCCAGAGAAAAACGCTTCTCTCCCAAAAACTTTTTCCCAATGAAAGATTCAAAAAGCTCTGCTTCCAAAATCCAGCCTAGAGCCTTTTCCTTCATTTCCCGAGAGGGATTGGCCTCAGTCACCCGCTCTTCAATCTTTTCGCGAATCCAGTTACGCACTTCCGTGTTGTGGATATGCATGAACTCAAACCCAATCGATCCGGAGTAAGTCGCGTCCAATCCGGAGATCATTTCACCCAACTTCATTTCCGCACCATTTCGGAAGAACTGGGTGGATACTCGCCGACTAAAATCTTTCTCCTCGAAACCGAATTTAATGGGGTCTAGCCGGGGATTTCGTTTCGGCGAGTCATCGAGAGGGTTAATATGAGCCTGAGTGTGACCAAGAGTCCTGTAGTTGTAGACGAGACTTACCAGCCTGCCTCGAAAGGCTGAATGCACTGAATCAGGCAGGGCTTCCGATTCTTCCTCGTGCCCCGTCTCTGTTTTAACCGTGGCAGAGCCGTTCTGGTCAGCCTCTCCCAGCACCTCCAGCTGGGCCGTTCCCAGCTCAAAACCCTCGAAAAACGCCGCCCAGGCAGGCTCGATAGAAGTAGGGTCCTCGAGCCAGCGTTCATAATTCGCTTCAAGCAGATTAGCGCTCATGCGGGCGGTGACGGATGAGTTCATCGAGCGTGACCAGAAGGGGTTCGCAGACGGCTCTTGAGGTTTTCTTCCTTGGTGCCGGCCACGTTTCGTTTTAGTTAAGGTCTCTTACTCGGAGAGTCAATCGCACATGCAAACCGGTTCTCGTCATACCCAAGATGATCAAGGTTGACAATCTCACCAAACGCTTCGGCCGACATTCCGCGGTATCAGGCGCCTCCTTCGAGGCTGCGGAAGGAGAAGTGGTCGGCTTCCTGGGCCCAAATGGTGCCGGGAAGACCACCACAATCCGTATCCTGACCGGGTTTCTGCCCGCAACCAGCGGGACCGCCACCGTTGATGGGTTGGACGTAGGCGAACACCCTCTGGAAACCCGCCGCCGCATAGGCTACCTTCCTGAATCGGTCCCTTTATACCGAGACATGCGAATACGTGAATATTTGCGGTTTCGCGGTCATATTAAGGGACTAAGGGGAGATTCCCTTCGCCGCCGTATGGATGAGGTCATTGAGCGGTGCGGCTTGGGAGATGTCCGCCGTAAGATGATCAAGACGCTCTCCAAGGGGTTCCGTCAGCGGGTAGGACTGGCCGACGCCCTAATTCACGATCCACCCCTGCTCATCCTCGACGAACCGACGAATGGGCTCGACCCAAACCAGATTCGATCTATTCGAAACCTCATAAAGGAGCTTGGAGAGTCCCATACGATCCTTCTTTCCACCCATATTCTGAGTGAGGTGGAAATGATCTGTGACAAAATAGTGATTATCGATGGGGGAACCGTCCTCGCATCGGACACTCCCTCTAATCTCGTTTCCACAATGCGCAGTGCCGGCCGTATCTCCGTAGAGGTGAAGGCTGATCCAGAGAGAGCCCGGGAGAAAATGAGCGCCCTTGATCAGGTCAAGAAAGTCATTCACGAGCGGGATCGTGGGAAATGGGGCGAATTCTCCATTCTTGTTGAATCCGGAACCGATACCCGCGAGCGACTTGCAAATCTTGCCCGGGAAGAAGGATGGCCTCTACGTAGCCTGCATCGCCACGCGGCTACGCTGGAGGATGTTTTTGTCGAACTTACGCGCAAGGACTAAGATGGGCACCCTTTTGATCATTCTCCGCAAGGAGTTCCGAGGCTTCTTCCAGAGTCCATTTGGATGGATCCTTCTCTCTCTTGTCACGATTATGCAGGGCTGGTCGGTGTCCAGCGCAATGAAGGCTCTTCAGGACGCCCCAATCCCGGAGAGCTTGGTTTACATTGTATTCCATATGCCTCAGTTCTGGTTCTACTTTCTCGCTCTATTTCCGCTGATCACAATGCGCCTCTTTGCCGAGGAGGAGAGGGCAGGAACCCTAGAAACCCTGCTGACTGCGCCCGTGCAGACTGCACAGCTCGTCCTCGGAAAATACCTCGCCACCCTCTGCTTCTACCTTGTTCTTTGGATTCCAAGTTTCCTTCAATTTCAAATCTTTGGCCTCCTAACTGATCTCGATCCTCCCTTCAGCACCGGCTCTCTGGGAGGAGTGTTTCTTCTGATCATCCTTATGGGCTCCCTCTTTATTGCCATTGGCACTTTTGCCTCATCACTGACTTCCAGCCAGATTATTGCTGGCGTGATTACGGTGGGGCTACTTTTTATCCATTACTTTCTTGGATATATCACAGTAATCTATGGGGATCAGTTTCCCGCAGCCTCACTGTTTCACCACATCTCGGCCAGCGAACACCTCCGCGACTTTTCAAGAGGGCTGATAAGCAGCCGCACAATCATTTATTACCTCAGCGCAGCCGCCTTCGTGCTTCTCATGACTCATCACGCCCTCAACTACCGGCGTTGGAAAAGCTAAACTTAACGATCTGTCATGACTGAGAAAACCGGCAAGCTCGAGGAGCAGACCCTACCGTCAGGAAAAGGTCGGAAGCGACCGAGATCAGAGGGCGGCATGATGCTGCTGCAACTTTGCCTTGGCCTGATCATTCTACTCTCCCTGAATTATTTTGCGGGAACTCATCCATCAGTCTGGGACCTCAGTCAGGACAAGAACTTTTCCCTCTCCAATCAGACTCGTAGCCTGTTGCAATCCAAGTCTTTCAACACGCGGGAAAGCCCTGTTAAGATTATCGCTGCAGTCCGGAGGAACTCTGCTCACTATCCGAGAATCTCCTCTGTACTCCACGCCTACGAACGCCTCGGCAAGGGCGCAAT
Organism: Akkermansiaceae bacterium UBA4145; assembly: GCA_002380675.1. GTDB lineage: Bacteria > Verrucomicrobiota > Verrucomicrobiia > Verrucomicrobiales > Akkermansiaceae > Roseibacillus_B. Next base: position 1,070 of record DFWB01000067.1, on the reverse strand, counting down.
CCAAGTTCAATTGGTAGACTATGTGCGCGACAGCGATACCGCGATCGCGATCGCAGACAAATACGACACCGCATTTGTTGAAGACACCATCATCATCAACGCCCTACCCTCTCTTGCTACGACTAGCAGAACCGAGACCCTAGAACGAAACGAAGAGGAAATGCGGAAAGCCCATATTCGGTTTATCGCCGTTCAAGATATGCTGGTTTTCAGCAACGACCAGCGAAGGGGCCGGCGACTGATTGGTTACCGGGACGAGGACCAGATAACGGCCTCCCTCCGCCGCGCTCTCGAGGGCGACCCCCGCCGCATTTATTTTGTGGCTGATAAAAGCCAGATTGGGGGATCTGAAGAAGATGCCCCCTGGGCTTTTCTGAGCCGCACATTTGCCAGCCTGAACATCGAGATAGCACCATTCAAAATCTCAGGACTCGACCAAATCCCCGATGATGCAGCTGGGGTCGCCTTGGTGGCCCCCCGCTTCGATCTTAACACACAAGAGATGGATGCCCTCCGCAACTATTGGAAACGCCCAAAAGCAGCTCTCTTCGTAGTTTTGGATCCTACCTTAAAGGAACAACCTCCCAATATTCGTGCCTTCCTGAGAGAGCACGGGGTGACCCCGCGAGCGGTGCGTTTGTCGACGACAAAAGGAAGCCAGAGAGCCTTCGATATTCCCTCCACCTTCACTAACGCGGCAGCGGTGGGAGACCTTGGCAATGCCTCTACCCTGTTTGAGGGTGCGACCTCGTCGCTGGAATTGAGGGAGAACGCTGAAGATCTCGAACTAAGACAAATCCTTCCCCTCGCCCTGATCTCCGCGAACGAGAGCGTTACCGCCCAACCGCTTGACGGCTCGAACCCTCTACCCGGCCCACACTATCTTGCAGCTTCAGTTTCCCGCGGTAATGAGCGCAACGAGCGGACCGCGGACAGCACGTCTCGCATGATCATCGTGGCCAACAAGGACTTCCTGCGACCCCGGAGCAGACAGAAGGAGCATATTGACTTCCTGCGAAATACCAGCAACTGGCTCATCGGCCGAGAGGAGCTTTCTGGAATTGGCCCAA
>DFWB01000244.1:2061-4982 GCA_002380675.1 Akkermansiaceae bacterium UBA4145 | reverse complement strand
CCTCGAAAGCCACACGCGCGATACGCTCCACTTCACTAGTGCGATAAACCATCGTATCCACCGCGATCTCCTCTCCACCTTCTTCACGCCGCTCCTTTGGGCTGCCAAAATAAATCCCTCCAGTGAGCTCACGCACACAAAGGACATCAAACCCGTTAGGAATCAGGCTATTCTTTACTGGCGAAGCATCGATCAAGGCCGGGTGACATACCCCAGGCCTTAAATTGGCGAAGAGGCCAAAATGTTTCCTGAGCGGCAGCAGCGCGCCACGTTCCGGTTGGATGTCAGGTGGCAGGCTCTCCCACTTCGGACCGCCTACCGACCCAAAAAGAATGGCGGACGCATTCTCACAGCCTTCGAGGGTTTCCTGCGGCAGCGGGGTAGTGTTTCCCGTAGCATCAAGAGCCGCGCCACCCACCGCGAATTCCTGATGAGCGATCTCAAAACTATATTTTTCGGAAATTCTCCGAAGCACCTTGAGTGCCTCATCCATGACTTCAGGACCAATCCCGTCGCCGGGAAGAACTGCGATTCGATGCTCTGTCATGACAGCCAATTAGCGTTTCCAGCATTCAAGGGAAATGGAATTCGCGCAGGATTTTTGAGTAGAGTTTCGGGAACGTTCCTACAGGGTATCCCGCAGTGGACCTTTTCGTAGACTGTCTCTGGCTCATCATTGGTCTAGCCCTTCTTTATTTCGGTGGAGAATGGCTGGTTAAGGGAGCTCGGGAAATCTCACTCATGATGGGGATTTCTCCACTGGTAGTAGGCCTTACGGTCGTCGCATTCGGCACAAGCGCTCCGGAGCTCCTTGTCAGCCTGCAGGCAAACCTCCTCGATCCACCCAAGGGTGATATCGCGCTCGGGAATGTCGTAGGATCGAATATTTGCAATATAGCGCTTATTCTCGGTATCGGAGCCGCGATCCGTCCCATGTCGGTGCACCGACAGGTCATCAAGCGGGAAATGCCCTTTCTCCTCATCATCTCCGTCGTATTTATTCTCCTCCTACATGACGGGCAGATTCAGCAGGTAGAGGGCCTTTGCCTGTTTGCCGCTGTAATCGCCTATACCGCACTCAGCTTGCGGGAGGCCAGGAGGGCGGGCCTTGGTGAACAGGCCGTAACATCTGAGAGTGGGGAAGAGGTTGCCAAGTCTTCAAACACCGGAACGTTCGCTAACATCGGACTTCTGCTCGCAGGCATTGGAGCCTTGGTCATCGGAGCGGACCGGTTAGTCCTGGGAGGGAGTAACATTGCTCGTCATTTCAACGTTCCAGAGGCAACCATCGCTTTGACGATCGTAGCCTTTGGTACTTCGCTACCAGAGCTAGCTACCTCAATCGTTGCGGCAGTAAGAAGGCAGGGGGATATCATTCTTGGTAACGCGGTCGGATCCTGCATCTTCAACGTCCTGTGCGTGGTCGGCCTGACCTCTAGCATCTCACCCCTGAGCCGAACCTCCGAACTTCGAAACTGGGACCTCGGTGTGATGCTGGCTTTCACCCTGATCGTTTTTCCTTTCGTCTGGCGAGACCGCCTTTTGGGAAGAGGGCAGGGAGTGATTCTACTTTTCGGTTACGCTAGCTACGTCTGCTACCTGGGCCTTCGCTGATTCACTGACAGGAGCACTTCCAGCCGATGACCCCGCGGTCCGGGCTCCCACCTCGACAAATTGGCCGCTCTCTTCAGCCCTCCTTGGCGCTCGAATCGAGGAGACCATCTTCCGAGTGGTCGCGAGGAACCACGAGGCATCTTTTCCGGAAAACTGGTCGCTTGTGTGGACCGCCCGATTCCGGGCGATTCTCAGCTCGTGGAAAACCCCCACGAGCTCCTCGGGGATTATGCCAGCTTTTGAAGCAGCAGGAATCAGCTGGTTAGGACGGGTGGCCGGCACGTGAACGTTGTCGTTTATAAGCGCCCGCTGCAAAACACTCTCTACGCAGCGATATCCTTCAAGGGCGACAAGGTCATAATGCCCCGCCTCCATCAACTCTTCCGCTCGTTGAAGATGAGCCTTCGATTCAAAGGCGAGGCGGTCAACTGTATGCTGCCTATCTCTCAAGTTCAGGGCAGCGGACGCAATCTTGGCAATCAAAAGGCCTGCACCACACGCAATGAGGGCCATCGCCAACTTGGAAATTTCTCCAGCAAGAGGGGAACTAGAAATCCAGACCACTCCCTCAGCCACCTTGATCGACAGGACCACAATCGCAAACACCGGAGGAAAGAGAAGGGTGATCGCGTAGAACAGGTTGCCAATCCGATGGGCAACACCCAGCGGATTATCCGTTATGAAATCAACCGCATAAAAATAGATCACGCAGCCCAGAAGGCCGAGCATCATGAAATAAATATACCTGAACTGCACGATGACTCCGAAAAAGGAAATCCCGGCATGACTGAAATCTCGAACTACGGCGTGAATGGCAAATAGAACAGCAACAAGTGCAAGCGCGAAGAGGATTTTGGCTTTAACAAAGTCATTCACAGGCGAAGAAACACTGAACAATGAAGTCTAAGCTGACAATACGGTAGGCATGATAATCTGGGAAGCCGAAACCTCCTCGCCTGTCAAATTCTGCCTGTCAATGCTCTCTCTGAGGCCGAATCCCAAAGAGACATTGATTGGGGTCAGGTCAGCAACTGGCTGAGTTCCTGCGCCTCGGAATACATAAACTCCTTGCCCTCATAATTCCTCAAGAGCGTGCTATCCTCGTCGCTGTTAAGGACGTAGTCCGGATTCAGAGGAATTTTCCCGCCGCCCCCTGGGGCGTCCACCACAAACTGTGGTATCGCATACCCGGTCGTATGACCCCGAAGCCCCTCAATAATCTCCAGACCTTTTCTTATCGGAGTGCGGAGGTGAGCAGAGCCCTTGATGAGATCGCACTGATACAGGTAGTAGGGTTTCACCCTGCA
>DFWB01000244.1:0-1664 GCA_002380675.1 Akkermansiaceae bacterium UBA4145 | reverse complement strand
GATTGGTTGCCGAGAGGGATACCCGCATCAGCGAGGCGGCCAAGCGCATCCCTCACCTCACAGGTTAACTCGCGGGGGTGATTGGTATGGACTGACAAAAATAGTGGATGGAACTCCCTGAGGACATCACACAATGCGGGCGTGATTCTCTGGGGGAGGAAGATCGGAATACGACTACCGATTCGCACAAACTGGATGTGCTTTATACTTCGAAGCCGGGAAAGAATTCTCTTCAACCGGTTATCAGAAAGCAGCAGGGGATCTCCGCCAGAGAGAAGAACGTCTCGGACCTGAGGTGTATTCTCAAGATACTCAAACGCAGCCTCCAGTTTGGTCTCGAGATGCTGCTCACCAACCCCTGACACAACTCTGGAACGGGTGCAGTAGCGGCAGTAAGAGGCACAGCGATCAATGACAAGAAGAAGAACCCTGTCCGGGTAGCGGTGAACGAGCCCTGGTACTGGCATATGACTATCCTCGCCACATGGGTCGGCCATCTCGGTCGGATCCTCAAAGGTTTCTGCGACTTGGGGAATAATTTGCCTGCGAATCGGGCAGTGAGGATTTTCAGCCTCCACTAAGTTGAAAAAGTGCGGGGTCACCGCCGAAGCCAGCTTCGTTCCAGTCAGCAATATTCCGGCACGCTCATCTTCTGATAATCGAAGGTGCCTCTCTACCTCTTCCAAGCTCTCAACCCGGTTTCTCATTTGCCAACGGTAGTTGGACCAATCCTCGGTGGAGACATCCTCTGAAGACCAATAGCCCGGAGCTGCAGAGGCAAAGGAAACCTCGGAGTCGTAATCAAAGTCTGACATCTGGAGCCCCTAAACTACGGGTCCCGCCGCGGTTGTCAAAAGCCGGTTGACAAAAAAACGGTAATCTTTACGGTTAATGCATCTTAACTATAGCAGGAAAGAGCCTTACACATGTTTTCACAAGCACTGCGTGATATTGCACGCCCCACATACGCCGAAATATTAGAAGCACTGAAGAGGTCTGACGGCATGGCAGTCTCCGAATTAGCAAAGCAGCTCCAGATGAGCTACATGGGTGTTAAACAGCACTGTGTCAATTTAGAGAAGAAAGGATACCTAAAGACCTGGCGGGTGCCGCGCACCCAGGTTGGGCGCCCTGAAAAGCTATACCGCCTCACAGAGGCGTGTGAGGAACTATTTCCCCAGGCAGGAGTTTCCCTGACTCTCAATCTTCTGCAGGGAGTGAGGCAGCTCTACGGGGAAGCGGCCCCGGAGAAAATGCTGTTCCATCACTTTGAAGATCAGCGTCAGCGCTGGTCCGAAAGAATGAAGGGGAGAAACTCTCTTGCTGAAAAGGCGACCAAGCTCGCAGAGCTTCGCGATTCCGAGGGCTGCTTCAGCAAGTGCACTTACGAAGCGCAGGACGGACTGCGGATTGAGGAATACCACCATCCAATGGCAGCGATCTTTGAGGCCTATCCAAATGCCATCCGGATGGAAACCCAGATGATGGAGCAGCTTCTCGGCTCTCGACTGGCACGCAAAACCGCCGATACAGGAAAGGGCCGCGAGGTCACTGTCTATGAGATCTCTTCTCTGGGATCTCCTGCAGAGCGTGGCGTCTTTAACGGCGTGCAACCGCAACCAACTCATCGGGCAGTCACGAGCCCGACACCAGTCCCTACGGTT
>DFWB01000167.1:2568-8782 GCA_002380675.1 Akkermansiaceae bacterium UBA4145 | reverse complement strand
AGGCACTGTGGGATGAGAATCCTGATGGGTTTGACGAGCAAGTCGAGTCTGCCGCTGAGAAGGCTCAACTTTCACTGCTCAGCCACATCGCGCCAATGGCCGATAATCCGTTCATATCTGCAGAGGCGAAGCCGCAATCGATTGTGCCAATCGTGTCAGGAACAGCAAGTTACCATGTGGTGGAGAGGTTTATTCGGGGTGAGATGAAATTGCCACCCCGGGGCAGCGTGCGAATCGAAGAGTTAATCAATCACCTTTCATACAGTGATGATGCGGGGGCGAGCATTGAGGGGGTTAAGCTTTCCGTGGAATTTGCTTCCTGTCCATGGGATGATGAATTGGCCCTGATGGGTGTCCTCTTACAAAATGATTCGGACGGAGTTGTGGCGAGTGAAGCGGATGTTGTTTTGACCGTAGATCCTGATCTTGTGAAGAGTTACCGATTGATTGGATATGCCGGCAGAGAAGATCCTGAGGTCGAGATCAATAATGGCCCTTCCACCGACGGGCTGTCCTCTGGAAGGTCCAACTATGTCCTGTATCAGATTCGTCCTCAAAACGAGGAGGGAACAGGCAACCAGAAGATTATGGCGCGGGTGAGTCTTCGTGCTGGGGTTGCAGCTGAGGAATTGGTTGTCCCGGTGACCCGCCTCCCGAGAGAGTGGATGCTCGCCAGCAGTAACCTGAAGACCGCGGTGGCGCTCTCTTCATGGGGCATGGTGCTGAGACAGTCTCCGTTCGGAGGGCCTCTGACTCACTTCGATGTTGGTCGAATGGCGAGGGAGGCACTTGAGAGTGTGGATGGGACAGAGCTGAAAAAGAGGGAGGCGCTGCAGCTTATCCTCGATTCATTGCCACTGTTTGAAATAGATGCCGGTTGATGAAAGGCTTTTGAGGTAAGATCATCTGTCCTGGATTGAAATCAGGTAGTATTTTTCTAGCCTGAAGCTAAAGGTTGTTAATGAGAGGATTTTTACGTGTGAGGGTGCTGGTGTTTGGGGTGGTTATCCTTGGGCTTGCAGCAGGAATAACGATGTGGCTTCGGAGTCGGACGGAGAGTCCAAGTTATGAATCAACGTTCGTAGAATTCATCTGGCTTTCCTACCCCGGGGCAAACTTGCTGAATGATTTTGGCGACAAAGGTGATCAGATAGACTCAATCCTTCGGGAGCGGAAGGCTGGTTATCTAGCAGGGGTCACCAGCCAAGGTGATCCTCCCGAGATCGTTGAGGTGGAGTTGGCTGTGGGCCTCGATCTCGAGGCAGGGAAGAGGCTCGTGAAAGAATTTACATCGATGGGAATCGTTCCTGAAGGCGTTGAAATTTCAGCAGGCACCTACCCCCGGGAAGACCTTCTGGAGAGAGAGGGCGCAGGGGAGTAAGGGTAGTGGGTTCAACCGCTTGCCCTGAGAGGAAACGACAGGAATATGGTGTTTTCAATTCCGGTGCCATCACATTTGGACATATGGAGATGATGGGCTACGATAGTCCCAGTGACTCCGAATCCATGTATACTTCTTGTAGATAATGGCTCGCATCGTGCCGAATCAACCCTGAGTCTTCGGCGGATTGCAGAGGCCCTCGGATCGAGGTTGGACAGGGAGGTTCATCCCGTCTCTCTCCTTCACTCGACCAAAGTGGATCCGGCGGATCTGGGAGGAACTCCTGCCCAGATTTTCGAGCCGTTTCTCAGGAAACAGAGAGAGACTGGGCAGAGTTCCTTCCTGGTGGTGCCGTTCTTCTTTGGGCACACCGCGGCAATCTATGAATACCTGCCCCAGCGGGTCAGAGAGATGGGTGAAGAATGGCCGGAGCTCGAGGTGCGGGTTGCGCCCTCAATGGTTAAGCTCGACGAGCCCGAAGATACCCGTGTCGCTTGTATTCTGGGTGATTTGGTGATGAGCAAGATCGAGGAGGAGGGTCTCGTTCGTCCCGCTGTGACTCTCGTCGATCATGGAACTCCGCGGATCGCAGTAAACAAGGTGCGCAACCATGTAGCGGGCCAGCTCGCTGAGGTCTTGAAAGATAAGGCCTCGGTGGTGGTGGCATCTTCGATGGAACGCCGGGAAGGTGATGAATATGCTTTTAACGAACCTCTCCTCGAAAATTTACTCGGTCAGGAGAAATTTACAAATGACGTGGTGTTGTCCATGCTCTTCATCTCGCCGGGGCGACACGCGGGGCCCGGGGGAGACATTGCCGAGATCAGGCAGGAAGCAGAGAAGAAGTCTGAGAGTCTACGAACTTTTGCTAGCAGTCTTTTTGCTACGCATCCGGAGGTTGTGGATTTACTTGTCGAGCGCTTCGGAGAAGGGTTGTCAGGAGAGCCGATCGCTGGAGAGGTTCCTGCCCCTGAGGCCGGGTGAGAAAGATATGCTGGAGCTTGAAAATCTTGAACTCTGGTGTGACCCAGTGGCTCGCAGCGGTCCTGAGAATATGGCTGTTGATAGTTGGTTGTTGGGGCGGGAGATTCCTGTTCTGCGCACGTATCACTGGAAAGGAAATTGGGGAAGTTTGGGGTATTTTGGCGAGGTGGAAGAGGCCCGGCAGGTTTTGCCGGACGTGTCTCTTGTCCGGAGAGCAACCGGAGGTGGGCTTGTCGATCACCAGAACGATATCACTTATACTCTGGTGGTTCCCAGGTCGTATAACCTAGCGAAAGCCAAGGGAGCAGAGAGTTATCGCGTGATCCATTCCGCGCTGGTGATTGCCCTGAAGAAGAGCGGGCATGAGGTAGAGCTTGTCGGGCAGGATTCCGATGTGGATTCCTCTTCGTGTTTTGAAAAGCCGGTGGAGTGGGATCTGGTCGACGAATCTGGTGAGAAGGTTGCCGGAGCCGGTCAGCGGCGGACGCGAAAGGGGTTGCTCCACCAAGGAAGTATTCTGTTGGGAGACTCCGCTGACGGAGCCGAAATCCTCAGCAGGCTTTCCGGTGAGCTGGCTCGGAGTGTGAGGCCTCTGGAGGTCGAACCGGCCGGAGAGGGCTTCTCTGCGCTCGTTCGCCAGTTTTCAGAAGCTTCGTGGCTGGAGCGCAGATAGAGGGCTGATCAGTTCTTCTCGGAGTGTTCTTTCTGAAGGTGTTCGCCGAGGATATCCCGGCCGAAGTCTCCTTCAAAAAGGCGCCAAACGGCATGAGCATGATTTGCTCCGTTCTGAGTGTTGGCATATTCAACCATGAACGCTCCCTCATCCGTGATGCGAAAGTAATGAGGATCACCCTTGTTCAGGCCACCAGCCCAGGCAAAGCGTAATTTATCTACTACTCCAGCGATTTCTGCCATGGCTGGTCGCGCTACCTCAACCCGGGTGTTGCTGGAAAATTCCCGAAGAACTCCAAGCAGCATATTCTTCTGCTCAGCATTCATGTCTCCACCAGCCACTCCCTGAGATTCTGGCTTGCTGGCAATGCGGTCCTGACTGGAGAGGATATCACGTGGAGGCTTCTCAGAGATGACCGCACTCTTGCCTGCTGCTTTCAGGGATTGCATAAGCGCTCGAGCCTGATCCTCCAGGCGGCCCAAGGGTCGCGTTCCCTTCAGTGGCCCTTTCTTTACGATGGCAGGATTTGTTCCAAAGAATGCGGGGGTGGCCACGACGTTCCCGTTTACAATCGTATAGTTGAGGGAGAGGTGGTGACCTTCAAAGCGCCAACCCCAGACCCCTTTCTTTGGCTTGGTCGAGGGATCGCCAAAGATCGCGATGTAATATTTCTGAGTGTCACGTCTCACTGGGTCATTTTCCATTTCCGCGAGGATGGCTTCCAAGCCCATGATGCTTGTGGCGTTCAACACTCCCTTCTGGCTCAGCCCACTTGCGAGGAGGGCGTAAGCAGAGTGCGTTTGGGCCGGAGTGAGTTCGCTGAGCTTGAGGCCCTTGCGGTCCAATGGAATAAAGTGCCAGTTTTCGCGTTCATCATCAGAGAATTCGAAGGTCGCCTTCGCTTTCTGTTCAGGGGTCAAGCCTTTGAGAAAGTTTCGAGCTGCCCGACCCATTTCCATAGCTGGGTTTCCGGCATGGACAAGCGGGGCAGAGAGAAAAACAACAGCGAGAGCGAGGTGTTTCTTCATAGTGTCCTCGATCTTGCGGAGGTTGCCCCGGATTGAAAGCGGAATATGAACTTGTTCTAGAGCTGATGGGGCGTCCCTTTGGGGAGAGAGCAAGAATCTTTATCCACCCAAGCCAAGCATCGTGCTAGCTACCAGCAGGTAAATAAGCATTCCAGAGACGTCTACCACCGTAGTGACGGCCGGTGCGGCTATGACCGCGGGGTCCAAGCGAATAGCGCAGGCCCCAAGAGGAAGAAGAGAGCCAATCAGGGTGGAAGCTGTAACCTGAACTGCGAGAGCCACTGCGACCGCTGATCCGAATGCCCGGAAAGTGATGCCCGGAGCTACCTCTGGGTGGAAAAATGGAAGGACAAAAATAGCAATAACCGCAATTGCAGCCCCGAGAATGAGTCCCAGCATCGCGCCGAGCCGGAGCTCTTTCCATGCGACCTTAAGAGTATCTCGTCCACTTAATTCGTTCAGGGCCATGGCTCGGATCGCCACCATGGAAGCCTGACCTCCGGAGTTTCCTCCTGCCGCAATGATCATTGGGAGGAAAAGCATGAGGAGGGGAATGCCCTTGAGGGTTTCTTCAAAGCGGAACATTACCGCGCCGGCTGCGATAGATAGGAGGGCCAGACCGACGAGCCAGATCACACGCCGGCTGAAGTGAGTGGTGATCCGAGTATTGAGATAGCCTTCCTCAGACTGTTCTCCGGTTAGTCCGGCCTGTTTTTCGATATCCTCAGTTGACTCCTCGCTCAGGATCTCCATGGCGTCATCAGAGGTAATAACTCCGAGCAGACGGTTTTCCTGATCCACGACTGGTAAGGCAAACAGGTCATATTTCAATACAGCGATGGAAGCCTCTTCCTGATCGGTATCTGCGAGGACAGTGTGTTCGATGGGTTGCATGATTGATCCCACCGGGGTCTGCCATGCATTGAATGTTAGATCACGTAGCCTGAGCTTGCCTGCGAGCTGGTTGTTTGCGTCATGGACGAAGATTCTGCTCAGGGTCTCTGTATCTTCGAGGTCAGGGCGAAGGTGATCGAGGGCTTCTTTCACGGTCATATCGACCGAGACGTTACCTATCTGGGTTGTCATTCGTCCCCCGGCCGTATCCTCAGGATATTCAAGCAGAGTCCTCGTGAGCTCTCGTTCTTCGGATTCGCCAAGAAGGCCGATCAATTTTTCCCGTTTCCCGGCATCCTCAACGTCCTGCAGAACGTCGACGCGATCGTCGTCAGGCAGTTCTTCCAGAACCTGTCGTTGCTGACTTGGCTTAAGGTAATCGAGAGCTTTTTCCACCAGAGGGTCTGGAATTTCGGCGATAACTTCCGAAAAGGCCTCTGAGGGAAGAGTTCGAACGAACCAAGCCTGGCTTTTGCTGGAGAGGTCCTCGTAAGCGGCTGCCAGATCCGCGTGGTGAATCTTTTCCGCTGCTGAAAGGAAAGCGCTCCCGTCACGTGCGGCAACCGCCCGTGTCAAGTCTTCCAAAATTTCAGGATCCTCGTCCGCCACATGGATAGATTAGAAAGAGAGCTCATTTTGAGAAGTCCAAAGCGCGCCAAGATAGCTCGGTTTTGCTTTGCCGCGAGTTACCTTCTGGTAGTCTGTATTCGATCAGATCGTTCGCTTCGGCTGATCTACCCGCATGAACTCTCTCTGGCGGCTCGCTCTTTGCCTGTGCCTGACTGCATCCCAGTCCGGAGCAGAAGCGATGCTCCAATACTTCAATACCAGTTGGCGTGAACTCACCCATAAGATTCCGGAAATAGCTGAGGCTGGATATGAGTCGCTCTGGATTCCTCCTCCAACCAAGGCGGGTGGATCTCTCTCAGTCGGATATGACCTGTTTGATCGCTTTGACCTTGGTTCCAAGGATCAGAGGGGGTCGTTGAGAACTCGATATGGCACTGAGCAAGAGCTCCTCAATCTGATCAAAGTCGCTCATCGCTTTGGGATTAGGGTCTATTTTGATTCTATCATGAATCATAACGGGTTTGATGTCCCCGGGTTTAACGAGTCTGTCGCGGAGGACTTCTACCCGGGATTTCGTCCGGGGGATTTTCATCTACGAACCACCGGTGACGGCTTCTACAGGAGGTGGGATAATACGCGAGACTGGGGAAGTGAGTGGCAGGGGCAGAATCTTGGACTATCGGG
>DFWB01000167.1:0-2277 GCA_002380675.1 Akkermansiaceae bacterium UBA4145 | reverse complement strand
CTGGGGAAGTGAGTGGCAGGTGCAGAATCTTGGACTATCGGGACTAATTGATATTGCTACAGAGCCGGGAGCGACGAATCGAAACCATGGAGGTTCTGAAGGAGATACCTCGAATAAGCCGGTCTACCTAAGGCACCCTGATAACCCGGAATATTACTGTTATATTCCTAGGGCAATTGGACAGACCCATGCAGCCAATGAGGGAACCTACGTGGGGTTTGGTCCTGGAAATGGGATTACCCGAGCGTTTCTGCGACTCAACGAATCGTTTTACGAGGAAATCGTGGAAGACATGCTTCATCGCTCTCTCCGGTGGCAACTCGATCGGACCAAGGCAGATGGGGCCCGGCTGGATGCAGTTAAGCACACTCCTGCAGATTTTTTTGGTTCGACGTTTGGAGGAGACCGAGACGTCTCTGACTATGGTTTTCTTGGGCAGGCACAAAGGCAGTTTAATCTGACCCGGGGTTACCTTGATGAGAATCACCGAGATACAGTTTTCAGTATCGATGCCCCCAGGGACGATGCGATGTTCTTTGGAGAGCATCTTGGCCAGCCTCCATCCTACGGGCCTTATATCGATGCCGGTATGCGACTCATTGATAATGATCTCCGGAATAATTTGAATCGAACTCTCGGTAATCCATCGGCGAGTCTGGCTGGGTATGATCAACCGGGAGCAGGGGGGTTTAGTCCCAATGTTTCTGTGATGCATGCCCAGAGTCATGATAATGACTATGCCGCGAGGCGTGAATTACAGCATGCGCTCTATTTTACCAGAGATGGTCTTCCGCTGGTGTATACCGATGGGAATTACCATGCAGGAACGCTCGAAGGGAGCGGAGGCGCTTTCCCCCGACATTCCAATACCGCCTTTCTAGGTCAGTTTGGAGATACGCGTCTCCCCAATCTCGCCTATATTCACCAGCACTTTGCCCGCGGTAGCCAGCGACCTCGGTGGTCGGATAATGACTTCCTCGCCTACGAACGTATCGACAAGAGGGAGAATCCACTGATGCGCGATGAGGATGGGGTGGTCGCGCTCGTGATGGTGAACGATAACTACGCGGAAGCTACAGGTCGTGATTTGACAACCACCTTTTCCTCCACCCCATTCTCAGGTGATGCCTACCTTTTCCAGTATGCGCGTGGATATGGAAGTCAGGTAGGTTTCTACAAGTATGCTTCCCAGCTGGGGGAAGTGGTGGTCGATCCGGGTAGTTATATGGTGTTCTCCTATCGGACCCCGGAGCAATGCACGTCATGGAGTGAAAGTGGTGGCCGTGCGATCGAGATTTTTCAGGGTGAAGAGCGAGCCAGTGAGGTCCTAGTGGCGAGGCGAGATGGTCCCAATGGCGATGCGGGTTTCAGTGGTCCTTTTGCGAATCCGGGTTTTCATCCAGGGCCATCTGACCTCAGAGGGATTGGGGGAAGTGATTTTCAGTATGAGGTCCGCCTTCCCAGAGTAACCGATGTGAGCGACCTGAGATTCGTATTTCGAGCAGATCGGTCGGCCGCAAACATTCTTTGCAAGCTGGATGGAGGCATCGATCTTAATGGGTGGCGTCCGCCCCGAAATACGGATCCGGCTTTTCGGGATCACCCTCCTGCATTGAGTAGCGATATCTTTCTCGGATACGAGCAGCCCGAGTTTGTGGGGCGGATGGGTCCCGAGAAATTTGCCGCAAAAAATACTGACCGGTGTGCGCTCGCTGTGCTGGAAGCGGAGAGCTGGATGGTAAGGGTTGGATCCGGTAGTTTTCTGAGAACCGATGGAGTAGGTCTCAATGAGACCCCTCCAGATACTGTTCAATTTGTCTACCATGACCCCGAGGCGATACTCCCGGGAGCTATCGGTGTCGGGCGCCAGTATCAGGAAGGAGTTTCCGGAATTGAGATTTACGCGAAAACCAATGCGGGTCTGGGAGGCTACAGGGGATCTCTTTACTACACGATTGACCGGTCCCAGCCCCGTGGGGCGGGAGGCGCCGGGTCTTCTGACTCAACTTCAACGGTTTCCATGGACTGGGTGGGCGACGCAGAGGGAGGAAGCTGGTGGAGGGGGGTGATTGAGCGAAATCGCGCGGGCACAATACATTATAAAATTGGTGTTCGGAGAGAGTCCGTGAGTCCACTTTTTCCGAGTGGAGAGGCGGAGGTTAATGGGAAGCTGAAAGGAATGACGGTTTTTCAGATCGATGGATTCAATGGAGAGAGGGTCAGGTTCTTTCCGCATAACGATTACGGCAAGACGCCAGATCAGCGGTCCTTTGAGAT
>DFWB01000253.1 GCA_002380675.1 Akkermansiaceae bacterium UBA4145 | reverse complement strand
GGACAGAGGTGGCTGATATTCCGCAACTGGTCGTAGGCTTGGGAAATCCTGGTAAGGAGTATGCTGGGACCCGGCACAACGTCGGCTTCGAAATTCTTGAGAGGGTGGTGACCGCTGCCGGGTTGGCATTCCGCCCTGAGAAGAAATGGAGGGCTGAAATGTGTCGCTCTGCCGAAGGACTTCTGTTTCTCAAGCCCCAGACCTATATGAACCTCAGTGGCCGTGCTGTTGCTGCGGTTTCCCGTTTTTACAAGATTGCCCCTGAAAGCATTCTAGTCGTGTATGATGACGTCGCCCTGCCGCTAGGGCAGCACCGATTTCGGCTAAATGGCAGTGCTGGCGGTCATAATGGTATTCAGAGCCTTCTCTCAGATCTGGGTTCTCAGTCATTTCCGCGTCTCAAAGTAGGAATCGGTGGGGTTCCGGGAGCAAGGCTCAGTGGGCACGTACTTGGTCGCTTCGGGCCCGATGAGAGGGAAGCGGCGGAAAAGGCGCTTGCCACCGCTGTCGATGCTGTGCAGGTTGCCCTCGCTGAAGGCATCAGCAAGGCTGCCAACCGCTTTAATTCGCGCCCCAAGGGGCAAAAAACAAAACCCGATTCTAAATCGAAACCCAAGAAAACAGACGATGGACAGGAAATACGAAGGCCTGATTGTTCTGAACACGAAAGGGAAGGAAGATAGTGTCGACGACCTTGTGGGAGCTGTCGCGAAGGAGATGGAGGCAGAAGGAGCCAAGCTTGAAGAAATCAAGCAGCTAGGCCGCCACAAGTTTGCCTACAATGCTCGCCACCTTGATGGAGGGCACTACGTGAACTATATTTTCCAGGCGGACGCCCAGCAGGTTCAGAAGATCCAAGGTAAATTGAAGCTTAACGCCCTGGTGCACCTTCAGCACTACCAGCGGTTGGGCTAGCAGCAATAGTCCTGTGAAAAATCCGTGACCGGGAAGGGTTGCGGTTGCCAATGGCGCGCGCGAGCGCGCCGTTTTTGATATACCGGATGTAGCAGAGAGGGTTGAACGCGCTGGCGAATTCAAATTTTCCTTGGTAGCCGCCTATCCCCAGCTACCGTCTCCGCTATGGCTAATTTGAATAAGGTGATGCTCATCGGGAATCTGACCCGGGACCCTGAGCTACGCTACACGCCCAAGGGAACCGCAGTCGCAGAATTGGGGTTAGCGGTGAACAGGGTGCGGAACAATGACCAAGGCGAGCGGATAGAGGAGACGACATTCATTGATGTCACGTTGTGGGCGAGGCAGGCTGAGCTTGCTCAGCAATATCTCGGGAAGGGTCGTCCTGTCTATATTGAGGGCCGCCTCCAGATGGATACGTGGGATGACAAGACTACAGGGCAGAAGCGTAGCAAGCTTAAGGTGGTGGGAGAGAACATGCAGTTCCTTTCCGACGGCCGAGGAGGAGGGCAGCCACGTGGGGAGGGCTCCTCGTCTGGCCAGCAACCTTCTCCTCCGGCCTCTCAACGGCAGGGGGGATCTCCCGCCGCGGGTGATTTCGATGATGATGGGGGCGAAATCCCCTTTTAACCTCAGCTTTCTTTTAGGATCTTTTCTTCCTTTAATCGGAGTTGCCCGCAGGCAGCATCGATATCATGGCCCTTCTCGAGGCGCAGGGTCGTCGGAACCCCATGTTCGGTGAGGGTGTCCCGGAAGGCGCGGCATGCGTCCTCGGCCGGGCGCTTCCAGGTCAACCCCTCAACTGTGTTGTAGGGGATGAGGTTGACCTTGGCGTTGAGTGATTGTGCCCGCCGTGCAAGTAAGTGAGCCTGGGTGGTGTCGGCATTGACGCCTTCTATCAGAATGTATTCCAAAGTGATTTTCTGGGCTTTGCGCGTGTTCCAGTATTTCAGCGCTTCGAAAAGTTTGGATACCGGCCACTTCTTGTTGATCGGCATAATCTGGTCCCGAACCTCGTCGCTTGCACCATGGAGGGAGATTGCGAGGCGGATTTGCTGTGGGTGATCTGCCAGTTTACGGATCTGAGGCACTAGCCCCGATGTCGATACGGTGAGGTGGCGCGCTCCGATGCCCAGCCCCCAGGGGGCGGTGATCAGAGTGAGCGCCCTGAGGAGTTGTGACATGTTGGCCAGAGGCTCTCCCATCCCCATGAAAACGATGTTGTTAACCTTCTCGCTGCTTAGCTCCTCAGCGAGGAGGATCTGCCCGGCGATCTCGTCAGCTGAGAGATTTCGCGTGAACCCGTCGAGGCCCGATGCGCAAAACTTGCACCCGAAGGCGCATCCCACCTGAGAGGATACACAGAGAGTGCGTCGATCCGAACGTTCCCCGTAAAGTGCAGGAGAGGCAGGGATCAGAACGGTTTCGACGTAGCGCCCGTCGTGTAAGCGAAAGAGAAATTTACGAGTGCTGTCCGCGGAGCCCTGTGCACGGGCATGGGTGAGGGATTGCAGGGAGAAGCTAGCTTTCAGCTGGTCTCTCAATCTGGCAGGAAGATTGCTCATCCCGTCGATCGAGCTTGTCCGCTTCCTCCATAGCCAATCCAGAATCTGCTCCCCTCGATAGGAGGGCTCTCCCAAATCATTAAGAACCGCGGAGAGCTCTTCCGGGGTCTGATTGAAAAGGGAGGGTTTCACAACGCTAGTATATGAATTTGAGGCGCGGAGATCAAATTTCTGATTCGGAAAGGTCAAACAGTCTTGCCTGCGCCATTGACAAGGGATTTCAGCCCCTCCACGCTTCCCCGTTGAATTTTCTCTCTCGTTTTATCTGGTATGGGTGTCTCCCAGCAGGCCTGATCGCGTTCAATTCTTGCTCGAGTATTGGCGGTTCTGGTGCTGACAGTGGCGCGGGCACTATAAAGCCAAGGAAAAGGGATAAGCAGGTTATCGCCCTGGGAGAATCCGAGGGCTACAAGGCTCTTGAGGAGCGCTTTGCTTTTGATTCGCGCTCCTTGAAAAGAGATAAGCAGGGCAATTTTACCGGGCCTGTCCGAAGTCAATATGACAAGAAGCGCAATGTGTCCTTTGGTGGAGGAGTTGGAAAATCGGTCTATCGGGCGGGTAATTATGAATCTGCCAAGTGGGAGAAGTCGCGCAAATTGCAGGTGGACAGTTACCGGCGGAGTGATGACCAAAGCCGCTTCCGGGAGACCCCCGGCGTTCAGATTACGAGTCCTGCTCACCTTGCCAGAAAGTCACGGTTTGATAGTCAGAGAACGAAAACTGGATCCTTTGGTACAGCGGGAGCGCGAGAGGGCACGGGGGCGCCGCTAGACAAGCCGACTGACAGTCGCACCGACTTCAGGCGTGAGGTTTTTCCGGAGCCCACAATCATCAGCGACGATGAATACAATCGTCGCTCGGTGGAGCAGACGAGAAATCTTCTGGGGCGTGATGAATGAGAGAACTGAGGGCAGGCTGAACATGTATGTTCGCTGTTCACGTTCTAGACGTGTTGAGCGCCCTGAGGGGGCGAGATTTTTCCAGAGGAAGAAAGACCCAATCGTAAACTCTGATGAATGGTGACTCTTCCCTATCCGGGCGCAATGGAATAAGAGAGCGTCTCTGGACCATCATCTTTGAGGCGGAGACAAAGTCAGGAAAGGCTTTTGATGTATTGTTGCTGTGGGCCATTGGCCTGAGCGTTGTGGCGGTCATGCTGGATAGCATCGACTCGTTCGCGATGCGCTGGGGCGGAGCTCTCAAGGTTGCGGAGTGGGGATTTACGCTGCTTTTTATGACTGAATATTTCGTGAGGATCTGGGTAGTGCGCCGCCCGGCTCGCTATATCTTCAGTTTTTTTGGGGTCATCGATTTCCTGTCGTGGATCCCGACCTTTCTTGGCATGTTTTTCGTAGGGAGTCAGTCCCTGCTGGTGATTCGGATTCTCCGCCTGCTGAGAATGTTTCGGGTCCTTAAGATGGTTGGGCATATGCGGGGAGCCAGTATTATCATGCGTGGCTTACTCGCGAGTCGTGCCAAAATTACAGTCTTCTTTTTCGCCATGGTGGTTCTGGCTACCATCATGGGGACAATCGCCTACCTCCTCGAGTCAGGCCAACCCCAGAGTAAGTTTACCAATATCCCCGTCAGTATTTACTGGGCGATAGTCACAGTCACGACCTTGGGCTATGGTGATCTGGCTCCGCTTACAGTGGAGGGGAAGTTTCTTTCCGCGCTCTGTGTCTTAATTGGATATTCCATCATGGCGGTTCCGACAGGCATCGTGATTGGGGAAACGGTCAACGCGGCGATGAACAGGCAGGATGAGACAACAGATGCCTGCCCCTCATGCGGGGTGCACGGGCATCTTCTTGATGCGCGCTACTGCCGTCGCTGCGGGGAACGCCTCAATCTCCCTGGGGGAGGTCCGGGTCCCCCTCATTCCTACAAAGAGGGTGCTGGGGAGACTGAGCCATGAGTTTTTGAAGGAGCCGGTCTGCCTTGCCGGTATGCTCCTTGCGCCGTGCCAGTGCAATTCGCAGGGCAAGGACCTCAGAGTCCTCGAGGTGGCTTTCAGGGAGCTCAAAAAGAAGACTGGTTGCCTCGGAAAGATCATTGAGTGCGAGAGCTCCTTCAATGGCGGCAAGTTTCGGTCCAAGCCCCTGAGGTTTGGGTTCCTCGCTAAAGATGGCGGAGCGTGCTCTTTCTGGGAGCCCTTCCGGGGGGTCTTCCACCTGCTCGAGGTAAACGCATTCATCTCCTTTCCTGACTCGAATATACCAGTTCAGGGAGAGGACGAGAATGACCCCGAGGATAAACAGGGAGAAATCAAGAATGAGAGGAGTCCAGAGAAAGCCAGCCATCTTACGGAAGACTTCACCGGCAAATCCTGGAAGGAACATGCCTAGCCAGATAAGCAAAAGAAGGCCGGCAGCTGCGAGAATGAGCCCTCCGCCTATAAGAAGGGCTCGCTTCTGTTCCGGTGTGAACGGAGCTTTTTCAGGAGTAGCCACACCGAAATGTGTAGCAAGGGAAAGAGTCACTGCAAGGGGTCGTTTTCCCGTATTAGGGATAACCGAAGGTTCTCGAATAAGGTGTGGGCTTAAGTGTTTTCGGGAGTTGCCCCCCTTATTATAGCCAAGGACCCAATCCGTTACATCAAGCTGAGGCTTGCGGAGAGGGGGTGGTCCCGTTAGAGCACGGCGTGCGTTTGTTCGATACCATGACGCGCGAGATGCGCGTATTGGAGCCAGCCGATGGCAGGGTCTTTGGTTTTTACTGCTGTGGACCCACAGTGTATGGCCCGGCACATATCGGCAATTTCAGGACTTTTGTCCTGAATGATGTCCTTCGGCGCGTCTTGGAAGTTGGAGGAATGAGGACGAAGCATGTCCGGAATATTACGGATGTTGACGACAAGACCATACGTGATTCACAGGTATCGGGAATGTCGCTGGCGGATTTTACCGGAAAATGGACAAGGCGATTTCACGAGGA
The DNA here is from genome assembly GCA_002380675.1 of Akkermansiaceae bacterium UBA4145. Taxonomy (GTDB): domain Bacteria; phylum Verrucomicrobiota; class Verrucomicrobiia; order Verrucomicrobiales; family Akkermansiaceae; genus Roseibacillus_B. The sequence continues at coordinate 9,342 of DFWB01000253.1, read as the reverse complement.
CTGCGAGGCTCTCAATTGTCTTACGCCGCATATTGAACCTAGCGCGGTTGAGCATATTCCTGAGCAGATCGCGATGATTGAGACTCTGGTGAAAAATGGAAATGCCTATTGCTCAGAGGACGGATCTGTCTACTTCCGGATTGCCTCTTATGAGGACTACGGAAAACTTGCTCGTCTGGATCAGCAGGACCTTGAGTTAGGAAAGACGCAGGGAGAGCGGGCAAATGCGGATGAATATGAAAAGGATAGTGTTTCCGACTTTGTGCTCTGGAAGGGTCGCCGCCCTGAGGATGGAGAAAACTACTGGGATAGTCCATGGGGAGAGGGTCGGCCCGGTTGGCATCTGGAGTGCTCTGCAATGAGCTATAAATATCTCGGTGAAAGCTTTGATCTTCATAGTGGAGGAGAGGACCTCAAGTTCCCACATCACGAGAATGAAATCGCGCAGTCTCGGTGTGCATGTGGCGGGGACTTTGCAAGGGCATGGTTTCATCCCCGATTCCTCATGGTCGATGGCGAGAAGATGTCCAAGTCCCTCAACAACCTTTACACCTTGGCCGATCTGGAAAGGGATCCGGGGGCTGCGCCGATGGAAGTGCGTTATGCCCTGATAGGGGCTCATCACCGGAAGCAGCTTAATTTTACTTTTGATGGGCTGCACGCGGCTCGAGAGGCCCTGTCTAAATTAACCAAAGGCCAAGCCCTTCTCGCTAAGGCGGCCGGGAGGGAAGGGGAGAATGTGCCTTCTTACAGAGAGCTGTGTGGTCTTGATGACCTGGGAGTGTTTGAACCGGCATTGGCTGCTCTGAATGATGATCTAAATACCCCGGAGGGACTTGGGCAGCTTTTCAGGGGGCTCCGTATTGCAGAAACTGAGGGTGATCCGGGAGTGAACTGGCTTGGATTTCATGCTATTCTCGCTGCTCTTGGGCTGCGGTTGCCGGATCCTGAAGTCCCAGAGGCTCCGCCCGAAGTAGTTGCCGCAGCGGCAAAGCGCCAGATAGCTCGCGAAAGCAAGGACTGGGAAGGAGCAGATATCCTGCGCGAGGAAATCCAGAATCTGGGGTGGGCCGTCAAGGACGGACAGGATGGATACGAATTGAAACCCCTGTAGAATATAGTCATGAACCTTTACCAGCGCCCCAGAAGAAACCGTAAGTCATCAGCCGTTCGGGCGATGGTCGGAGAGACAGTTCTCACGCCTTCAGACTTTGTCTACCCTCTCTTCCTTCATGACCGGGAAGAAAACGAGAGCATTCTCTCGATGCCGGGGTGTACGCGCTGGTCGTTGGATGGGCTCGTCAAGGAGGCGGGTGAGGCCCATGCTCTGGGGATTCCCTGTGTCATTCTGTTCCCTGCCATTGACAGCGCGCTCAAAAGCCCAGGAGCGGAGGAATCTGTAAATCCAGAAGGACTCGTTCCAAGGGCAGTCAGGGCTCTTAAAGCTGCTCTCCCGTCCCTGGTTGTTATTACGGATGTCGCTCTAGATCCCTACAATTCGGATGGGCAGGATGGCTTGGTGAGCCGGGGAGAAAACGGTGTGCTCGAGGTCCTGAATGATGAGACGGTTGAGGTCCTCTGTCGTCAGGCTCTCTGCCATGCGGAGGCAGGTGCAGACATTGTTGGACCCAGCGATATGATGGACGGGCGGGTCAGAGCGATTCGGACGGCGTTGGATCATGCTGGCCACCAAGGTGTTTCCATATTGAGCTATTCAGCTAAATACGCGTCGTCTTATTACGGGCCATTTCGAGGGGCCCTTGATTCCGCTCCCAAAGAGGGAGACAAGAAATGCTACCAGATGGATCCTGCCAACATCAGAGAGGCTATCCGTGAGCTTCGCCTGGATGAAGAGGAAGGCGCGGACATGATCATGGTCAAGCCTGCGGGGCCCTACCTTGACGTTATTGCGACCTTGAGGAAGGAGACTCCTCTCCCTCTCGCGGCGTATCAGGTCAGCGGCGAATACCTGATGATCAAGTCAGCGAGCGCGGCAGGATGGCTTGATGAGAAGGCCGTTATTTTTGAGAGTCTGCTGGGGATCAAGAGAGCCGGGGCTGATGTGATCTTGACCTATTTTGCCAAGGAGGCTGCTCAGGACCTTGCCTGAAAGCGGGCTTCCGATTCTAGTCTTTAATTTTTAATGGCCCTGACTTGAAACACCCGGCTCTGGGTTTCCGGTTCAAAATCGAACCAAGTTGCAGCCCCGTCGCCGGACACCGCAAAAGCTGGTGATTCAGTTCCGTCGGGAAGGATTTCGTTGAGCTGGTAGATCTCCTGAGGGTGGGTGTTCCATGCGAGGCGTATGTTCAGACCGTCACTGTGGCTCTTCAATACCTGCAGGACCGGGGCTCTCACGACATGATTACTAGACTGAGAGCCAAAAATTTCCCGGATGCGATAACCTGTGGTTCGACCCTCATTGAGCAGGTCAATGCTGAGCGGCAGACCAGTACCAGGCACTTCTGTTACAAGGGCCCAAAGGCCATTAGTGGCGGCAGCTTCGATCAGATAGAAGTGATTCTCCCTGGAGGCCCACGATAGTGCGGAGAATTCCTCCCCAACCTCCGAGGGGCCGATTGTGAGCGTAGGGCCCTGGGGCGGATCGTCGTCACGGGATCCATAGTCGATCCCGGAGTGCGAGTTGGTTGTCCACCGATAGAGAGTCCGGCCGCTTTTGGTCCTAAGGTCGGTAGCACCGACTACTTCAGCGGTAAGCGCACCTCTTGCCTGACAGTTATAGTTGCCTGTGAAGGTAGACCCCGAGCCGCCGACAATTACTCCGGCTGCACTACGCATACGAATATTCCCGGGGCTTGGGACTCCTGCCTGCACAAGAAAATCAAATTGGATCTGGCCGAATTCTCCATCTGTCGTTTCCTCGTAGTTTGAAAAATCCCGGGACCATGCCTGTCTGGGGGGCTCCGGAGCGTCTGGATCAGGATCCAGGGCTATGCCGGCAGCATCGAGGAGTAGTCTGCTTCGAGTGCGTATACGATTCGGTGCGTTGAAAGTGGACTGACCGGAAACATTCCAAGCCACGGTTAGAATAAGTTCTGTGCCGGGAGCGATTCCCTCGGCGTTCACCACAATGTTATCAACGTATTCAATCAGGGTCTGGGCTGCAGAGTTAAACTGCCCGAGCTCGCTGTTTGATCCGGCAGTTGCCAAGTGGCTTACGGAGAGCATGGAACCGTTGATTCTCGCAAGAGCCGGTGCGGCGTTGGGAGGCGGAGGCAATTGACCAGACTCTGGAGAGTCCACTTCCAAGAATAGGGTCTCTTCCTGACCAAGGGTTGCTCCGCCTGAGAGAAACTGTCCATTGGCCTGTACCTCTCCATTCTCTAATCCGGAACCTGCAAGGATTCCTGTAAACAGTAAGGAGGTCACCCCTGTGGCAAAGAGGCTGTCAGGGCGAGAAGAAGAAAGAAGTCGCATTGACCAGGAGAGAGGGTTGAGAGAAAGGCAAGAGGATGGCTGAAATTAAAGAAGAGTCAAAGGGCCATTCCAGACGAGGTATCCTTGTTAAAACCCGAATGAGGTAGGATCTGAAAAGTTCAAATCTGTGCCTAGCAGGCTCTTGGCGGAACCGTGGAAGGAGTGCATCAAAAATATTTTCCCAGCGCTCCACGGACGTCCTCTTCGAACCTTTGAATAAAGGACATCGTAAATTCCAAAGGGTCGAGGTTGGGGTCCTCGACGAGAGGAGTCAGGTCCATGGCGAACCAAAGTTTTTCCGCATCATCGACCGAATGAGAGTCATAAAAGGTGGCGTTCGCGATTCGTCGCCCGTCCACTGCAAGGTCGTATCGCTTTCCTCCCGCGATCTGGGAGTCGAAGATCCCTCCGATGGCGGATGCGAGGTTAGGGCGTCTACTGACATCGAGTGTCGTTTTGTCAGAATCAAGCATCCAATCAAGTCCTCGCCAGACTTCACACCCCAGAACTTGCTTGGGTCGCTGCTCGGAAGGCAGCGCCCGGAGCGCCTTCAGGACGTTTGCGGCAACTGCCACATGTGTAGAGTGTTTGTCAGCAGGATTGTGAGTGTAAACCAGATCTGGAGTCGTAGCCTTGAGGATGGCCAGGAGGTCCTCGACGGGGGCTCCGTTAGAAGGGTCCTTGATGGCGACACTAGGGTAATCGAGTTGAATCATGGCGGCATAATCGCCGACGACGGCTGCGTGATCCTGCTCGCGACATCGAACCTCACACATCTCCTCATCGGAGTAATCCTTGTAGAGGCCGGTCCTCGCGCTCCCTGCGCCATTGGTACAGGTGACTCCGCCAAACCATTTTGCGGTTTGCCGATAGCAGGCCTCGATTCCATGAAAGGCCATAAACTCCAGATCGTCCTGATGAGCGCCGATCCCCAGATGAGTAATCTTGGCGAGCGCAGATTGCTCAGACTCACCTGAGGGAATAAAGGTGGCAGCGTTGGAATTCGAAAAATTCATGAGAGGGCTGGATTAGGCTGTGGAGCAGGCGGGAAGGCTCGCAGCGGCGACGGCCTGGCCGTGTCGCTTCATCTGTTCATCTGGAGTCGTCATTGTGATCTGCTCTATCAGGTGCGGAAATTCGTCCCGAAGAACCTCGGAAGCTTTTTCAAGTATAAGCTCTCCACCCCGACCGGAGGTGACTCTTCCAAGAGTGAGGAGGTTCTCAATCTGGTAGAAATCAGCGTAATGTGCGATGGTATAACCTAAATAGATGCCGATTGACTGATAAATCTTCCGGGCTCCGTCATGGCCTTCCTCCATGGCTTCCTGCACCTCCAGAAGTTGCTCTGGGAAGGGCATCTCACCAAAGGTGAAACCAGCCGCTGGGGCGAGGCGGGCGACGGCCTGCTGGGAAAAATACTGCACGCCGCAACCGGTATCTCCGGACCATTCGTCCCGGGGCGCATTGTCCCGATAATCTACAGGAGCAAAGGCGAGTTCATTGATCCAAGGGGTGATACGCCCCCCGGGAGTGCAGTATCCGGCCGCAAGCGAAGTCCCCATCGAAATGCCCAGAACGGCATTGGCGCCCATGCTCATGGATCCGGCAAGGGCGGTTACCTCGCCATCGTTGATTACGACAAAGGGGATGTCTCCCCATTCCTTCTGCAGCTTTAAAAAGATAGGGCGAACCTCGCGGTCAAAAACGCTCTGATCCTTGATTCCTCGGAAAAGGGATGCAATTCGGACTTCATTGTTGATATAGTCTCCAGCCGCAGATCCACCAATAGCGTCCACACGCGGCAAATGTGCGGCGGCCCTTTGGAGAGTATCTCGAATTCCGTTCAGATGATATTGAGGGTCCGATTGGAAATAAGGGTCCCAGGGAATCTCCTCTGAGAAAACCACCTTTCCGTCTATCACGGCTGCAGCTTTTCGGTCGGACCCACCGAGATCGAATCCAATCCTGCAACCATTAAGGTTTCTTCCTAAGGTCACGTTTTCTTCCGAGGAAGCTGGCAGCTCCTCCCGGGGGCAGGCCAAAACGGTGATGGGTTCGCCGAATATTCCCTGTCCAACGACCTCGCGATCGAAAGAGCGGGCCCCACCTTCTGAGTAGGTTTGTGTGAGCAAGGTGACGATAGATTCGTCGCCCGCCACGAGCAGACGGCTTCCGCCTTTCATCCAAAAGAGAAATTTAACGGTGCGCTCAACATATTTGTTATTGAGTTCTCTGTTTCGTCCTTCGTGAGGGAGTATGCGCAACTGGTGCCTAAAGGTAGTACCATCCTTACGTGTCAGCGCCAGATGGAGGGTGCTGCTTCTGGCATCGTTCTCGACCAGGCGCCGGTAGGTCCTGTGCCAGAGAGCGGCAGGAACAAAGGCCCCGTCCAGAGGAGGCAGGTGCTGGGGGCTAGGAAGCTGCATCGTGACGAGGGATGAAACGTGGGTTTGGAAAAAGCGGATTTCCTCGGTTAGGGCAAAGTCTGAGTAGAAGGCTCTTGATTTGAGAGTGGCGGCGACCCTACCCCGTGGGGCGCGGATAGCGAGAGACAACCTTTTGCTAGCCGGGAGTCATTCAATATTCTGAACCTGTTCCCTGATCTTTTCCAGCTCGGTTTTGGCGTTTACAACGGCTTGGGCCAAAACGGCATCGTTTGCCTTTGATCCGATGGTATTAAGCTCCCGATTGATTTCCTGACAAAGAAAGTCCATCGAACGGCCCACCACTCCTGATCCCTCTATATAGGAATGAAACTTCCGGAAATGAGACTTTAGCCTCGTCAGTTCTTCCGTGATTTCACAGCGATCAGCAAAGAGGGCAATTTCTTTGAGGACCCGTTCGTCACTGAGGTCAATTTCGAGGCCTGCTTCTCCGAGGCGTGAGAGCAGGTTTTCCCGGTGTCCGATAACGATGGAGGGAGAGTGATCTTCGATTTCCTCGGTCAGGTCCCCGAGAGTCTTCAGAATTCGTGCCAGCTCAGCCCGGAGGTCTGCCCCTTCCTCGGTCCGCATTGCGATGAGATTGTCCAATGCTTCATCAAGGGCTGGCAGAAGGGCCTCAAGCGTTTCCTCGACGTGTGAGCCTTCGCTGAAGACGAAAATGTCGGGAACACGAAGGTAGTCTGCTGCTTGAGGGGAGAGCTTCTGTCCAAGACTCTCAGATAACTCCTCGAAAGCAGATTGCAGGGCTCGTGCTTTCCCCGCGTCTATCTTGACGCTCTCTTCGAATCCACCGGTATGCTCAAGAGACACATTAATATTAACTCTCCCGCGAGTAATCCGTCCGAGGACATGCTTGCGGAGGCGGGGCTCAAGCTCTGCAAGGTTTCGTGGCATGAAAAGGTGGACCTCTCCCTGCTTACGGTTGACCGAGGACGCCTCCACGCGAACAACGATGTGCTCAGTTGCGTGGGCCCCCCGTCCGAATCCGGTCATACTTTGCATGCCTCATTGTAGTGGCGAGTGATCACCAGTGGCCAGAGTTAAACTTGCCGGAAGGCTTGGAGGGTTGCCGCGGGCTCACGCGTCTTCTCCGGAGGGATCAATCAGATCAGGACGATTCCTGCGGGTGCGCTCCAGAGCTTGCTTTTGTTTCCATTCCTCGATTGCGGCATGGTTTCCAGACAGAAGGATTTCGGGAACTTTCAGCCCCATAAAATCGATGGGTTTGGTGTAAGCCGGAGGCTCCAGCAGGTCTGGGTTGGAGAAGGATTCTTCCGCGGGAGACCTGTCGTCGCCAAGGGCTCCGGGAAGGAGGCGGATGATGGCATCACAAACGACTGCGGCAGCCAGCGCCCCATTAGTCAGGACGTAGTCTCCGATACTGATCTCTTCGTCTACCAGATGATCCACTATCCGGTGGTCGACGCCCTCGTAGTGACCACAGATGAAGATCAGATGCCCGTAGGAGCTAAGCTTCTGGGCGTCCTTTTGCTTGAAAGGGAGTCCTTGAGGAGTGGTCAAGATGACCTTGGTTCCTTCCTTGCGGAGCTCTTCGACGGCAGCAAAGACCGGCTCTGGTTTGAGGAGCATGCCCTGGCCCCCTCCACAGAGGTAATCATCCGTTTTACGATGCTTGTCCAAAGCCCACGCCCTCAGGTCATGGGCATGAATTTCCACAATCCCCGCTTCTTGGGCCCTCTTAATTATGCTCTCGCGCAGTGGAGCAAGAGCGATTTCGGGAAAGAGAGTGAGGATATCAATACGCATGATCTGCCCCTCATCGGGAATTTACGGAGGAAAAGCAATTCCCAGCGTATATTTGACGGATCGTCAGCCTGCTTCTATTAGATTTGCACACCATGAGAGCGTTCTCCCTCCATCTGTCCCTTGTTCTTAGTTTAAACCTAGCGGTCTTTGCGGAAGATACTGCGGATGATGCTGTAAAAAACGAGGAGAGACTCCTCAGCTCGGTTCGACAGCTGACCTTTGCGGGAAAGCGGGCAGGCGAAGGGTATTTCAGTGCCGATGGGAAGAAGATGATTTTCCAGAGTGAGCGGTCCAAGGACAATCCCTTTTTCCAGATCTACCTGTTGGATCTAGAAACTGGAGACACCCAGCGCATTTCACCCGGCCACGGGAAGACAACCTGTGCGTGGATTCATCCTTCCGGCAAGAAAGTGATGTTTGCGTCCACCCATAGTGATCCCGACTCGCAGAAGAAACAGGAAGAGGCGCTGAAGCGCCGGGCAGAAGGAACGGAAAAACGCTACTCTTGGGATTACGACCCTTTCTACGAGATTTACGAGTATGACCTCGAAACAAAAAAGTCTCGGAACCTTAGCAGGACGGTAGGATATGATGCAGAGGGGGCGTATTCTCCGGATGGGAGCAAGATCGTCTTCGGCTCGAATCGTCTCGGCTACTCCGAGGCGGAGGGATTGAGTGAGAAGGATCGTGATTGGTTCAAGCTGAACCCATCATTTCTCATGGACCTCTTCATCATGGATTCTGATGGTTCCAACGTGAAGCGGTTAACCTCGAAAGAGGGTTATGATGGTGGGCCCTTCTTCGACGCCGGGGGAAAGAATATCTGCTGGCGGCGTTTCAACCGGGAGGGGGATCAGGCTGAGATTTTCACTATGGCGCTCGCCGGAAAAAAAGAGAGGCAGCTTACGGATCTTGGTGCGATGTCGTGGGCCCCGTACTTTCACCCCAGTGGGGATTATCTTATCTTCGCAACAAATCTGAATGGATTCGCTAACTTTGAGCTATATCTCGTCGATGCGGCCGGGGAGAAAGAGCCGGTCCGGGTAACATGGGTGGACGGGTTCGACGGGTTGCCTGCTTTTTCTCCGGACGGGAATCGCCTTTCGTGGACCAGTAAGCGCTCTGGGCTTTCGGGATCGCAGATTTTTCTGGCGCAATGGAATCATGAGGGAGCCCTCGCCCTGCTGGCCGAAGCCCCAATCCGGGGGGCGGCGTCCGATTCCCCCGACTCTCAGGAGCTGGAGCCTTCCCCAGAAGCTCTTCAGGGGCTGACGTCAACGAATGCGAAAGTTGACAAGGACGATTTGCGTCATCACATCGAATACCTAGCAGGTCCCGATCTTGAGGGGCGAATGACGGGGACCCCGGGCGAGAAGAAGGCTACCGCCTATGTCGGCAAGGCATTTGAGCTTTTCGGGTTGAAGCCCTTCTTAGCCGACGACTATTTTCACCCCTTTGAATTTACGGCGGGTGTCGACCTTGGAGAAAAAAACAAGCTAACTCTCACCATAGGTGGCGAGAAAACAGAGCTAAAGGTCAACGAGGACTGGAAACCGTTATCATTCTCCCAGCTTGGAGAGATTCCCGCTGAGGAAATCGTATTTGCCGGTTACGGGATTGAGATTCCCAAGGGACAGGTCGGTGCGGATGGCAAAAAGAGTGGCATGTATTCCAGCTATTACCATCTGGCGGT